>NZ_JBEZZW010000018.1:0-142077 GCF_040639415.1 Micromonospora sp. NPDC023888
CGGTAAGCGCCGCCTGATCAAACGACTGCAGGGTCAAGACGACCCGGTCTGGCCGGATATCAGCGCGTAGGTGTCCATCGGCGTCGCTACCGCACGCCGCCACCACGCGCGCCGCCACCTCGGTTGCCTGGACCAGTGAGCCGACGGGGACCGACGTGCGCAACGCGCCTAGCAAGTACCGCCATCCCTGGTCGCTGATCGCGTCGGAGGCCGCCCGCCGACTCAGTGTCTGTTCCACGTCGGCATCCTCACACGCGCCCGTCATGAGTTCCGCACACTGGCGACGTTCTCAAGTACGGCCTAGCCGCAGACTCCCGCCTGGTCTTGAGCCAGGCGGTGGCGGACAGGTAGGACCCCTGCCCGCCACCGCTCGACGGTCAGGTGACCGTGACGGTCAGGTTGATCGAGCGGGTCTCCCCACTGCTGTAGGTGGTCGTCACCCGGGCGGTGAAGGTCCCCTTGCGGCTGTAGGTGTGCGCCGTCGACCGCAACGTCGCCCCGTGCGCGATGGCGCTGTTGTCGCCGAAGTCCCACGCGTAGTCGGTGATGCTCTGCCCGGACGGCGCTGTCGCGGTGGCGGTGAGCGTGGTGGTCAGCGGCGCGGTGCCGCCGGCCGGGTTGGCCGCGAGGGAGAGCGTCCCGCCCGGTTCCTGCTTGACCCCGGCCCCGTTGAAGCGCAGCCAGTCCAGGGAGAGCAGGTCCGGGGTGCCGCCGACCTGGGCGGCGTTGACGAACTTCGCGTACAGCGTGGTGGTGCCGGCCGGCTTGTTGGTGAGCGTGACGGTGGGCGACACCAGGTTGTCCCACCCGCCGGTCGAGGCGATGGCGGCGGAGCCGATCAGGGTGCCGGTGGGTGAGCCGGTCCGCAGCTCGATGGTGCCGCCGAGTCCGCCGTTGGTCACCCCGAGCGTGACCGAGCCGACGTTGCGCAGGTCCACCGGCCCGTACGCAGCCCAGTCGTTGTGGTCGACCTCGCCGAGCCGCTTGCCGGCGCGCGCGGTGGCCCGGTCGTTCACCACGAGGCCGGACTGGGCGGTGAAGTGCTCGGCCTCCTTGCTCTTGGGCTGCAACTGCACCCGGGTCGAGCCGGTCAGTGCCGGTGCGCCACCGGCCGCGCCGCCGTCGGTGTACTGCGCCGTGATCAGGGTGTAGAGGTTCTGCCCCGGCCCGTGCCCGTCACCGGCGTCGGCCTCGGTGGCGAGCAGCCCCGAGCAGCCGGTGTAGACGTCCAGCGGGTGGGCGTGCGAGTCGTGGCCGAGCTGCGTCTGCACTGTCACCTTGGCGCAGTCGATGGTGGTCTCCTCCGGGTCGGTGACGGTCACCGTGTACGGGATCTTGTCGCCGAAGTCGAAGAAGCCACCGTCGGGCACGGTGATGGTCACCGTGGGCCGGGTGTTGCCGACCACCACGTCGGTGACGGCGGTGGCGGTCAACCCGTTGCCGCTGTTGCGCACGGTCAGCCGGGCGGTGTGCTTTCCGGCCGTCGAGTAGGTGTGGCTCGGGTTGGCGGCTGTGGAGTCGGTGCTGCCGTCGTTCGTGAAGTCCCAGGCGTAGCTGAGCGTCGAGCCGTCACCGGCGGACGACCCGGCCGAGGAGAACGTCACCGCGAGCGGAGTGCGTCCGCTGTCCGGGGTGGCGGCGATCTTCGCGGTCGGTGGCCGCCCGTTGGCGACGTAGTCGATGCGGTAGATGCCGGCGCCGGCGTTGCTGCCGCCGCGACCGCTGCCGGTGCCCTCGCCGAAGTCGATGACGTAGAGCGACCCGTCCGGGCCGAACTCCGCCTCGAAGGGCTGGATCCAGCTCATGTTGCCGAAGATCCCGTTGATGGACTGGAGGTCACCCACGGCGGTGGGGCCGAAGCGCGGGTTGCTGAAGGTCTGCGCCGTCTGGTGGATGGAGAGCGTCTTGAACCACTTGCGGGTGAACTCGTACGTGATCCACTTGCCGTCGAAGTACTCCGGGAACTTCGTGGTGCGGGTGTTGGCCGGGTCGAAGTCGTAGACCGGCCCACTCATCGGCCCGCCGCCGCCGGTGCCCACCTCGGGGAACTGGGTGGAGGCCGAGTACGCGTACCAGACCAGCGCCGACTTCGCCGCCGGCAGGGTGGTCAGGCCCGTGTTGTTCGGCGAGTTGTTCACCGGTGCGGCGCAGTTGAACTTCGCCCCGGAGGTGCTTGTGGCGAAGTTGTAGTCGGTGAACGGGATGTTGTTGCCCACGCAGTAGGGCCAACCGAAGTTGCCGGCGGCGGTGATCCGGTTGAACTCGACGGTCCCCTCGGGACCCCGGTTGGGGTCGGCGGCGCGGGCGTCCGGGCCGTAGTCGCCGACAAGCACCGCGTTGGTCTGCGGTTCGATGGTGATCCGGAACGGGTTGCGCATGCCCATCGCGTAGATCTCCGGCCGGGTCCGCGCGGTGCCGGGCGCGAAGAGGTTGCCGCTCGGGACGGTGTACGTACCGTCGGCCTGCGGGATGATCCGCAGGATCTTGCCGCGCAGGTCGTTGGTGTTGCCGGCGGTGCCCTGCGCGTCCCAGGCGGCCCGGCCGGACCGTTCGTCGACGGGGGTGTAACCGCTGGAGCCGAACGGGTCGGTGTTGTCGCCGATCGCCGCGTAGAGCCGCCCGGCCGCGTCCATGGCCAGCGACCCGCCCATGTGCGAGTTGGCCCGACCCTCACCCCGGTAGGTGGGGACGGTCAGCAGGCGTTTCTCCGAGGACAGCGCGACACTGTTGTTGGCGACGGTGAACCGGGACAGGTTCAGCTGTTTCAGCGTCTTGTCCGACCAGAGCAGGTAGACCCAGCCGTTGCTGGCGAAGTTGCGGTCCAGGGTCATCCCGAGCAGCCCGTCGGACTGGTCGGTCATCGCCGAGGTGTACGCGAAGTCGAGCAGCGTGGTGACCTGGAGGGTGTCGGAGTTGACCACCTTCAACGCACCGGTGCGCTGGATGTAGTAGACCTTCCGGTCCGGGGCGACGGCCAGCTCGAACGGGTCGGCCAGGTTCTCGGTGACCAGCCCCACCCGCTCGAAGTTGCTGGTCTTGGTGGCCGAGCAGTCGCCGGCGACCGCACCGGCGGCCCACTCGATGCCGTAGCGCAGGTGCTCCAGGAACGTCGGGGTGCTGAACTGGGAGCTGGCGTGCCCACCGGCGGTGAACCAGGACCGGCCGCCGTCGTAGCGCTGACACCAGGAGTACGCGTGGTCGACGCCCTCGTCCAGCCCGTTGATCCCGTCGCGCACCTTGATCTGCGCGAGGGTGTGCACGTTGCCGGTCGGGTTGGTCCGCCAGTTGTACCACTCCTCGCTCTGCTCCCAGAGCTCCGGCAGGTTACGCGTCGAGGGGTGGGCCCGGTCGAGCACCTTCACCCGGCCGGGGAAGGTGCCGCCGGTGGCCGAGAAGTCGGGGTGGTAGTCGAAGATCGTCCCGACCAGCCCCTCGTACCAGGGCCAGTCGCGTTCGCTCGCCGAGGCGGCGTGCAGGCCGGCCCAGCCACCGCCGTTGCGGATGAACGTCTGCAACGCGGCCCGCTGGCTGGCGTTGAGCAGGTCACCCGAGGTCGGGAGCGAGTTGGTGTTGTTGAAGACCAGGGCGTCGAAGGTGGCGAGGTTGGCGTCGGTGAACGCGGCGGCGTCGGTGGTGGCGACGACCTCGAAGTTGTGGGCGGCACCGAGCTGCTGGATCGCGGCGATGCCGGCCGGGATCGAGTCGTGGTAGAAGTTGGTGATCTTGGAGAAGACCAGCACCCGGAAACGGGGGGCGGCCTCGGCGGGCAGGGCGGTGGTGGTGCTCACCACGGTGGCGATGGCGAGCAGGATGAGGCAGAACGCGCGGAGGTGTCGGGGCATGGGGGCGCTCCCTGTCGGACGGTGAGGGTCGGAAAGCGCTTTCTCGCTGCCCGCATCACGGTACTGACAGCCAGTGACGAGCGTCAATAGCGCAAGGTAAGCGGTTTCCTGCTTCGACGGCGACACGCCCCGGCGTACCTGTCGCTCGTCGAGTCTCTTGATCCACCGGTGTGTCTGGCCGAGAATCGGAGTGGTGCAGGACGGGGACTTTTCACGGGGCTGGGTCCGGTTGCTGAGCCACCTTGACCGGCAGGTGGCCTCCGGTCAGCTCTCGCCGGACACGGCGGCGTTGCCCGACCTGATGAGCAGCTACCAGGTGCCGGGAGTCAGCATCGCCGTCGGGCACCTGAGCGGGTGGGTGTGGGCGGCGGGGTACGGCGTCACGGGTGGCGGGACGTCGACGCCGGTGACCGAGCGCACGACGTTCGCGGCCTGTTCGATAAGCAAGCATGTCGCCGCGTTCGGGGCACTGCGACTGGTCCAGGACGGTGTCCTCGACCTGGACACCGACGTGCGCGAATATCTCACCTCGTGGCGACTGCTCGACCGCGCCGGCCAGCAACCAGGGGTCACCGTACGGCAGTTGCTGGCCCACACGGCGGGCCTGTCCGACACCTGGTACCGCGGCTACCCCGCGGATCGCGTCCCGTCGTTGGTGCAGGTCCTGGAGGGCAGCGGTCCGACGACAACCGCGCCGGTACGGTCGACCCTGTTGCCGGGCAGCAGATTCCGTTACTCCGGCAGCCACTACTGCGTCCTTGAGCAGTTGATGGTGGACGCGACCGGGACGCCGTTCGACGACCTCATGCGGGCTCTGGTGCTGGACCCGGTGGACATGGCCGACAGCAGCTTCGACCAGGGGTTTCCACACCAGCGACCGCACCTGGTGGCGCGGGGTCACCACGTCGGCGGCACCGGGGTCCCCGGCGGGTGGCGCACGCAACCCGAGACGGCCGCGGCTGGGCTGTGGAGCACCCCTACCGACCTGCTCCGGCTCGACCTGGAGATCGCCCGAGCGGCCTCGGGGAACTCGAAGCTGCTCGACCGCGACCTGGCCACCCAGATGTGGACACCGCAGATGCCGGGCGGCTCCTACGGGCTGGGCACCGAGATCGGCGACCGCGCCGGGTGTCGGCGTTTCGGGCACACCGGATTGAACGTCGGGTACACCTGCTTCTCCTTCGTGTGGCCGGACAGCGGCACCGCGGTCGCCGCGATGACCAACTCCGACGACGGTTGGGAGCTGCTGTCCAGCATCCGCGTCGCCGCCGACCGTCGGTACGCCAGCAGTCTCACCACCGCACCCCGTGACGACATCGCGGGGCACTACGTCCTGCGCGACGACTACCCGATCGACGTCGCGGTCACCGACGGCCAACTGATCTTCTCCGCTGCCGGCCAGCAACCGGTGACGCTGCTGGCCGGTCCGGACGGTCGCTACCTCCACCCCGGACTCGATCTGGAGATCCGGTTCCTACCGTCCGACGGCCAGCCGAGCATCCTGGAACTGCGGCAGGAGGGAGTCACGCAAACCGCCACACGCTCCACGTGACAGCGACGGACACCAAGAGGATCTTGGCTGTACTAGTCTTCCCGCCATGCCCTTGCGACCAGACCAGTTCCATGACCACGCGTCCGCCGTCGCGGACGGCGAGGGGCGGCTACCGCTGGCACGCATGACGGGCTGGGACATCAGCCCATTCGAACAGGACGGGTTACGCATCGCACCACTACGCCCCCCGGTGCTGCCCGAACCCGCCCGACACGGTGAGGACCCGGCCGACTGCCAGCCTTGCCGGGAGCGCGACGAGGGAATCTGGTTCAACGATCACTGGCGGCTGGCCCGGGTCACGGGAGTGGGCGTGCCGTTGGCGTTGATGCTGTACCCGCGCGACCACTACGACATGGCCGATCTCCCCGACGATCTCGCCGCGGAGCTGGGACTGCTGACCACGCGAATCGTCCGCCACGTGCAGGCCCTGCCGCACATCTCGCGAGCCCACGTCTACCGCATCGGTGACGGTGCCGCCCACCTGCACGTCTGGTTCTTCGCGCGGCCCGAGGGCCAGGCGCAGCTCTTCGGTTCGTGGCTTGTCGTCTGGGACGACCTCCTGCCGGAGTATCCAGCCGACATCGCCGAGGCGGACGCCGCGATCGTGGCCGACGCCCTGGTCGCCTCGCACGGTGGCCGCCGGTCGGCCGCCTGACCGGCTGATCCGGCAGCAAAGCCTGATCGGCCAACCCGTCATGTCCGACGAGGACCGAAACGATGAGGTAGGTGCGCCCGACAGCGTGCCCAGCGTGAGCCGGGAAACGTACTTGTGCGTCAGCCCGTACCGGGACGTCTATCCATCGCGGCACCACGCCGACTTCGAAGCCGAAGAGCACGTGCTCGCCTGCGCCGACGACGCGACACCATTGTTGTGGCTGGCGATGTTTCGGCCCGATGACCTGCGGAACACCGGTGCCGGTGGCAGTCGAGCAGGCGACGCCGGGCTCTCACCGACCCCTGCGCCGGTCGTGTCCCGACAGCGGGCGCTGACAAACCTGTACTCCTCGATTCCTTTGCTGGACCGGCTGCTGCGGGGATCGGTGTCCGAGCACGCCGAACTGCTCCGCGAAGCGATGCGGTGGCTACCCGGCCCCGTGGTCACGGTCGAGTGGTGGGCCGATGACGAGCCGTACGACGCGACCCCCGCTGACCTCGACAAGGCCCTGACGGTGTTCGACCTCGGTCCCGACGCGGGCAACAGCGGCATCGACGCCCTCACGCGCGCGACCGGCCTCCGCCTACACGAGCCACTCGTCCCGGCCCGCCTCCTGCTCGATCGAAGACCGGCGACGACGGCCCAACAGGTTGATCTCCACCGGGTCCTCGGCCGATCACACCTGCGCATGGTCCCCTGGGAGACCCCCTTCTAGCCACCGTGGACCCTTGCGTGCCGTTGCGGCGTAAGGGCAGTGGTCCGGGTGGCCCACCCGCGCCCTCAGTCGGCCGGTGCCCAGGATGGGCGCCAGGTCGTCGCGGGAAGCGGAGCCAGGCTCGCGAGATGGTCGATGATCGCCCGCAGGCCCGGGTGCGGGTTTGCCCGGGGGAGGATCAGCGACAGGGGGTACGCGAGCGTCGGACGCACGATCGGGATGCGGCGCAGGTCGTGGTTGGCCGGCCAGATGTACCTGTCGCGCGAGCCGACGAGGGTTGCCACGTCGGCGGAGTCCGCGAGAATGTCGAGGAGGACCTCGTCGCCGAAGTGCGGGCCCGCCGCGTCGATGCGGAGGTCGAAGTCGGTCGCGAGCTGGTCGTAGAAATCCGACCATTCGCTGCGCGGCGCGATGCCCGGCACCCAGATCCGGTGACCGCGCAGCCGCGCCGGTGTCAGCGATCGTGCGGCGGCGAGCGGGTGCCTCGGGCCGACGAGGAGTTCCAGCGGAGAGTCGAACGCGT
Organism: Micromonospora sp. NPDC023888; assembly: GCF_040639415.1. NCBI lineage: Bacteria > Bacillati > Actinomycetota > Actinomycetes > Micromonosporales > Micromonosporaceae > Micromonospora > Micromonospora sp. NPDC023888. The sequence continues at coordinate 7,288 of NZ_JBEZZW010000018.1, forward strand.
GGATCATCCGCACGTCGCGCGGTAGGGCGGCCGGGTCGGTGACCGAGCGGAACGAGGCGTCGATGTCGCCGGCCTGGACGGCGGCGGCGGCCTCGCGCGGGTCGTTGACCCGCAGGGTCACCACGTCGAGGTTGGTCTCCGGGTGCGACCGCCAGTAGTCGTGTAGGACGACGGCCTGCGCGGATCGCAGGCCGAGGACGTCGATCCGCAGAGCCCGCGAGCCCGGCCTGATCGCGGCGACGGCACGGTCGACACCGGCGACGACGTCCCGGGCGTGCGGGAGGAACGCCTGGCCGTCGAGCGTCAGCTCGACCCCTCGGGCGGTACGGGTAAACAACCGCACGTCGAGTTCGCGTTCGAGGGCCGCGATCCGCTTCGACACGGCCTGTTGCGTCACGCCCAGCTCGTCGGCCGCCTGTTGCAGTTGCCCGAGCTCCGCCGCCCGGACGAACGATCGCACCGCCTCGGTATCCACGTGTCGATTATGCGCCTGCACAACCATTGGTTGTGACTCGCCCGGATGTCGGTTGTTTGATTCCGCGTCGGTCCGTGCGGTGGGATGCCCGGACCGGAACCAGGTGTCACGGGGGAGTCGCATGCGCACGCGGTTGGGGCCGAACTTCGGTTGGCTGTGGTCGGCCTACGGTGTCAGCGCGTACGGCACCTGGCTCGCCTTCGGCGCATTCCCGCTGATCGCGGTACGAGTGCTGGACTCGTCGGCATTCGCCGTGTCGCTGCTGGCGGCGGCGGGGCCAGCCGTCGCAGCGATTGTCGCCCTCGCGCTCGGGCCGTGGGTCGAGCACCGGGCCAAGCGCCCGGTGATGATCGGGATGGACCTGGTCCGGTTCGCGGCGATGGGGAGTGTCCCGATCGCGTACGTCCTCGGCGTGCTGTCGTACGGCCAACTGCTGGTTGTCTCGGTGGTGTCCGGGGCGGCGAGCATCGCGTTCGCCGCCGCGTCCGGCGCGTACCTGAAGTATCTCGTCAGCGGTGAGCGTCTCCTGGTGGCGAACGGGCGGTTCGAGGGCACGAGCTGGACGGCGACCGCGGTGGGCCCGCCGCTCGGTGGTGCGCTCGTCGGGTTGCTCGGCCCGGTCGTCACGGTCCTGGCCGACGCTCTCAGCTACCTGCTGTCCGCGCTCGCGGTCCTGCGTATCCGGGGTGGCGACGTCGCGTCGCCCCGCGACCGGGCCACCCGGCTGCGCCCAGCCGACCTACTGCACGGCTGGCGAGTCATCCTCGGCGACCGCGTCCTGCGGGGGCTGTTCCTTAACTCGGTGCTGGTCGGCGGCCTCATCATGGCCACCGCCCCGCTCCTGGCCGTCCTCCTGCTGGGCGAGTATCACATCCCGGCCTGGCAGTACGGTCTCGCCTTCGGCATCCCGGCACTCGGCGGGTTGGTGGGTGCCCGGCTGTCCGCCCGTCTCGTGCACCGCCACGGCGGGCACCGGGTCATGGTCGTCTCCGGCTGGCTGCGATCGGTGTTCCCACTCGGTCTCGCGTTCGTCCATCCCGGCATCCCCGGGGTCCTCACCGTGATCATCGTCGAGGGCCTGCTGATCACCTGCATGGGCATCTTCAACCCGATCTACGCGACCGAACGCCTGCACCGGACCCCGGTGTCACACACCGCCCGGGTCCTCAGCACCTGGAGCGCCAGCAGCAGGCTCCTCCAGGCCGTCCTGATGGTGGTCTGGGGCGTTCTCGCCACCCGTACCAGCCCGCTCGCCGCGATCACCGTCTCCGGCGTCCTCCTGCTCGCCACCCCGCTCCTGCTGCCCACGCGGAGAGATTGGTCGACCCCGGAGCCGGCCCTGCCGGCCGAGGACGCCCGAGTCGCCTGACCCAGACGTGGGCGACTCTCCCTGGCGAACCGGCCGGACCGGCTCCCATTCGGCTTCTTGCCAGGCGCGCCGCAGCAGAGTGGTTAATTCCTGGTCTCCGGGGAAGGACGTCCCGTCTATCGCGGCGATCGGCTGTGCCGGGCAGTGCGAGTTGGTTGCGGCGGCTGCCGTCATCTCGCTCAGAGATTCGCGAGTTGTCGTCCGGGTCGTGTCGGGAACGCCGAGCCTCCGCAGGCCGAGCCGGAGCAGCCGCATGGTGATGCCCGCCAGGAGCGGGCCCTCGGGCCAGACGACCTGCGCACCGTCCCAGAAGGCGATGTTCCATACCGAGCCCTCGAGGAGTGAGCCATCCCGCGCGGCGAACAGGACGTCGTCGAAACCCGCCTGGCGCGCCTGGATGCGATGAAAGGCGAGGCCCAACGTGGACAGGTGTTTGAGATGCGGAAGCTCTCGCTCGTACCGAACAGTCCGGACTCGCAGTGGTGGCCGTGCAGCATCGTCGGCCGGTTCGTCGACGGACACCATGATGTCGGTATCGGACCGTCGGGTGGGGTTCGGAAGGACGGTGACCTGGACGGACGCCTCGTTCCTGTCGCCCAGTGCGTGGTCGATGAACGTTCTGACCTGGTCACCGGACGGCGGGACGGCCTCGGGAAATAGTACGGCCGAGGCCTCGTTCAGGCGATGAAGGTGGAGCGACAGGCCGGGCACGGCTGCGTTGCGCACCTGCATGGAGGTGAAGTGGCCGTAGTTCCACACGGCTGCCCGGTGCACGTCTTCGACTGTTGCCGGCCCACCGTTGATCTCCACGTGTGTCACTGCGCCATGGTGTCAGTCGACGCGCGAACGCCGAGCATGCGGACCAGGACGACGGCGGGGAGTTCGGTGGCGAGTAGGAACAGGGCGGCGGATCGGGCCTGCCCGCCGGCTGGGGGAGCGAGTGGATGATGGACCGATGGAGGGACGGACGTACCTGGAGAAGTTTGTTGCCGATCGCCTGGCGGCTGATCATGGTCAGCCGCTGGAGGGGCATCGCCTGATGGTGGACCGTTCGGAGGTCCGCGGAGTCGCGATGGGGTTGGTGGCGGCTGGTGCCCTGGCTCAGGAGGAGATGGAACGCATCCTCGCCGAACTGGATCAGAAGCTGGAGCGACGTGGCCGGTTGACCCGCGTCGAGATGCGCACGTCTGCCGAGAGTGGGGTGTCGCCTCAATGGGTGCCGCTGTCGGCCGAGGCCCGGCAACAGTTGGTGTTACAGCACGGGCGCGAACGCGCGCAGTGGCGGGAGCCGGTTGCTGACCCTGCTCAGTTGCGGGAGGTGATTCCGCTTGTCGACCGTACGCCGATGCGTGCTGGCGTGCCCGCCACGCTGATCAGCCTGGAACGCTGGTCGACGATGTTCGTGCTGAGGCTGGCGTATGCCGGCATGGACGCCCGCGATCCGGGTTCGCTTGTTGACAGCATGCAGGTCAGATTGAAGCGGTGGCGCGGGTGGGACGATGCGGGAACGCAGTACCGGTCCCGCTGCGGCAGCGCGGAACGACGCGGTGGGCTGGTCGTGGAAACCGTGGTCTTCGAGCCCGGCGCTCCGGACGAGGCGCGCACGCTGACGCTGGCGTTCGACAATGACGGTGGGGCGGAACGTCTGACAGTTGCCCTCGACGGCCGGACCACGCCAGCCTGAACGGGATCACCTGTCCTTGCGCAGCAGGACGGTCACCGCCTCTCCGTCGGCCGTGCCGAAGGTGCCGTCGGTGGGATGCCCCAGCGCGGCGGCGAGGGTGCGCACGTGCAGATCGACCACCGCCTCCACCAGGTCGGCAAGCACGGACACCGTGCCCCGGCCCTGTCGCCAACCCGCCACGCCCAGGCCGAGGCCGATGACCGCCGCGGGCCACCACAGCAGGCCGAGCGCCAGATACAGCAGCCCCCAGCCCACCCGCCGGGCGGCGGCGGTGAAGTCGGCCTGCGCGAGGGCGAGCGGCTCCCGGGTCTCCTCGGGCAGCAGCAACCACAGTCGGGGCCAGGCCGCGGCCAGGTCCAGGCCGTAGCAGGCTCGCACCCGTACCGCCGTGGCGAGCATGCGGTCACCGATCCAGGTCGGCCGGTCCGGCTCGGTGAACGCGATCCGGTCGCAGGCGCGGGCGAGCGCCTGGGTGTCCGGCAGCGGTCCGCCGGCGTCGTCGGTGGACCGCAACCGGCGTGCCTTGTCCCGCAGGGCGTTCTCGTAGCGGTCCACGGCGGCGTGCCATCGGCGCCGCCGCCGGCGGGTCACGGCCTCGCCGGCCCGGCCCCAGGCCTGGGTCCACAGGGCCACTACCAGGCGTTCCAGGCCCTGGGCGGCGGCCGCGGCGACGACGCTCGCCAGCACCACACCGAGCACGATCAGCAGCGCGGAGCCGGTGCCCCGGGTCGGTGACCCGAGGACGAGCCGGTCCACCTCCTGCCGCAGCAGCCCCAGGTCCCACCAGTGGGCGTGGCCGAGCCGCACCGCCGCGGCGTACACCGCCACGAACACCACACCGGGCAGCGCCAACCCGGCGAGCCACCGCTCGGCCAGCTTCCCGCCGAGCGAGGCGATGACCGCGTTCACCTGTCCATCCGAAACGTCGGCAAGGGGCAGTCCCACACGGCGCAGCGCGGCGGCGGGTCGGCGCCCGGCCGGGGGATCTCCACCCGGTCGCACAGGTCACCGGGGCACACCTGGACGACCTCCGGGCGGTCGCCGTGGATGCCGGCCAGTGGCAGGTAGCGGTGTCCCCGGACGGTCGTGTCACCACCGACCAGCCCACCGCGGCGCATCAACTCGGTCACCTCGGCGAGCACCGCGTCCACGCCCTGGCCGGACAGCGACCGGTCCCGCAGCCGCGCCAGGGCCTGGGCCGGTGCCGGCCCGAGCAGGTCGCCCACCTGCGCGATGTCCGTGCAGATCCGGGCCAGCCGGGCCGCCCGGCCGTCGTCGGGTCGCCGGTCCGGCACCGATTGACTCATCTGCTGATTATCTCCTGTGGATATCGACACGCGGCTGGCAGGCTGGGGAGCAACCGCGACGGGGAGGTGCGCCGGTGGGTCGCTACTCAAGGGACGCCGTTGACACCTGGCGTCGGGCCGCGGCCGGTGCGCCGCGTGGCGACCGGCGGTGGGCCGAGGCCCAGGTGGAGCTGGGGGCCGCGCTGCTCGACCGGTACGGCGCGGGCCGGGCGCGGGAGGACCTGATCGAGGCCACCGTCGTGCTGGAGGCCGCGATCCGCACGATGGCCGACTCCTTTCTGGCTGAGGAGTTGGGTACGGCGCACGGTGTCCGCGCGCTTGTCACGTACACCGATGTGCTGCTGGCCAGAGCCCGGATCGACAGTGAACCGCAGCTACTGGACATCGCCGAGCAGTATCTGCAGTTCGCCGAGGACGCCTCGGCCGACCTCGGCAACAGCGCGATCCTGATGCTGAAGACCTGCCAGGTCTATCGGGTCCGGCACGACTTCGACGGCTCGGTCGAGACGCTCTACCAGCTCACGGCCGTCGCCAAGATGGCCGAGCGGTGGATCAGCGAGGAGCATCGGCCGGCGTTGCGGGGCATTCACGCGGAGGCGCTGTTGCGCGCCTACCAGCTCACCGGTGTGGAGGACTTCGTCGACGAGGCGATGGACTTGGTGTCCTCGGTGGACACCGCCGGGCCCAACCAGGACCAGATTGTCATGCTGCGGGCCCGGTGTCTGCTGGCCAGGGCGGCCGGGACCACCCACACGGCCGATGTCGAACGGGCCGTCGCGGTGCTGCGGGAACACACCCCGCAGAGCATCGACTCACGTTTCCTGGCGGGGCAGACGTTGCTCACCCTGGTCGACCGCACCGGCCGCGCCGAGCTGCTCGGCCAGGCCTGGGAGGAGTTCGCCGCCGCGCTGAACACCGTCGGAGAGCGGCATCCGCACCATCGGATGGCGCTGGCCAGCCTCTCCACCGTCGGCCGGAAGACGCACCAGTTGACCGGCGACATCTCTCCCCTGGAGACGGCGATCGGCCTGCTGCGCCGGGCGCTCGCGCTGTCCGTACGCGGGGAGCCCAACCACGCGTTGTACCTGGACCAGTTGGGCTACAGCCTCCGGCTGCTCTACGACGCCACCGGGGAGCCCGCCTACCTTCAGGAGGCGCTCGTCCTGCTGCGCGGAGCGCTGGACGCCCTGCCCGCGCGCGATCCGCACCGTGTCGAGACCGGGTTGTCCATCGCCCAGGCGTTGCGGGCGACCTACCTGCGTACCGGTGAACCGGCCCTGCTCACCGAGGCCGCCGAGCGGGCGCGCGCCGCCGGCCGCATCGACTCCGGCGCCGTGCCGGTCCGGATCCAGGCGTTCGACAAGGCGGCCTACACGCTTACCGCGCTGGCCCGGTGGGAGGAGGCGACGGATGCCTTCGACGAGGCCATCACACTGCTGCCCCGGCTGGCCTCGCGGGGGCGTACCCGGCACGACCAGTACGCCGACCTTGGCTCGACGGCCGGGTTGGCGGCGACCGCCGCTTCCTGCGCGATCGGGGCCGGGCAGCCGGAGCGTGCCCTGGAGCTGCTGGAGCGGGGCCGGGGCCTGCTGCTGCACCAGCGGTTGACGGCGGACGGCGAGTGGGCGGCGCTCCAACGCGCCGACGGGCGTCTGGCGGCCGACTTCCAGCGAATGCGCCGGGACTTCGAGGCGCCCGTCCCCGCATCGCCCCGGCCCACCACCTTCGGCCGGGACCGGGAAACCGAGTGGAACGTGTTGCTGGCCACGATCCGGGAGCTGCCCGGCCTCGGTGACTTTCTGCGCACGCCCAGCGCCGGGCAGTTGCTCGACCAGGTCGACGGGACCGTGATCGTGCCGATCGCGAGCGAGTTGCGCTGCGACGCGCTCATCCTGCGGCAGCACCGCGTGACGGTGCTGCCCCTGCCGGATCTGTCGCTCACCGACGCGATGACACAGCTGCGGCTGCTTCAGGAGGCCACCACCGCGGCGTACGACCCGGCGGCGGACGCGCGGAGCCGGCTGCGTGCCCAGTCGGTGCTCACCGGCGTACTGGAATGGTTGTGGCATGCCCTCGTCGGGCCGGTGCTGGACCGGGTCGACGCGCCCGGCGCAGCCGGCGAGCTGCCGCGCGTCTGGTGGTGTCCGGTCGGCCCGCTGGCGTTCTTCCCCCTGCACGCCGCCCAGGCCGGCGCCGGCCGGTCCGCACTCGACCGGGTGGTCTCCTCCTACACCCCGACCGTGACCGCGCTCGCCCGCAAACGCACCGCAGCGCGCCGGTCCCGGCCCGACGCCCAGTCCTGCGTCGTGGCGATGCGTGCCACCCCGGGCGGCCCCGGGGCGCTGCCCAGCGCCGAACGCGAGGCCGCGTCGGCGGCGCGGGCGCTGCCCGGAGCGTGGCTCGGGCTGGACGCGACGGCCACCCGGCAGCAGGTCCTGGACCGGTTGGCCGACTCGGCGTACGCGCACTTCGCGTGCCACGCCGTGGCCGATCCGCACGACCCGGCGCAGGGCCGGCTCCTCGTCCACGACCACGAGGAGAGCCCGCTCACCGTGGCCGACGTGTCCCAGCTCGACCTGGACGCGGAGTTCGCCTTCCTGTCGGCCTGCGCGACAGCCCAGGCCCCGCCGACCCTGGTCGACGAGGCGCTGCACATCACCGGCGCCTTCCAGCTCGCCGGGTTCCGGCATGTCATCGGCACCCTGTGGGAGATCGACGACGCGGTCTCCCTCGCCCTGACCACCGCCTTCTACGAGCACGCCGACGCGACCGGGGCGGCGGCGTACGCGCTGCACTCGGCCGTGCGGGGGCTGCGGGACCGCTACCCGCTGGCACCGACGCTGTGGGCGGCGCACATCCACACCGGCGGCTGACCTTTCAACGCCCGTCGATGAGCCGGACCAGCGCCCGGGCCTTCTCCGTGTCGGGATGGCCCGGGCCGTGCACACGTTCGCACCCGGCCAGCGCGGCGCGCGCCTCCGACCCCGCCCGCCGGTCACCCGCCTCGACCAGCAGTTGGGCGAAGAGCATCCGCATCTCCAGGGTCCCGGGATGGTCGACGCCTCGGCCCCGTTCACTGTCCGGCAGCGTGTCGGCCAGCAACCCGATCGCCTCGGCCCGCCGGTCCACCCCGGCGAGCGCTCGGGCCAGGGAGTGCCGGGCATGCAGACGTACCCCGTCGGTGTTGCTGAGCGCGCGCCCGGCGTCGTCGGCGAGCGTCCGGGCGGCCTCGACCGCCTCGGCCGCCCGGCCGTTGTCGAGCAGGACGACCAGCAGGTTGCTGCGGGCCTGGAGCGTCACCGGGCTGGTGGGGCCTACTTTCCGGGTCAGCCGCTGGACCACGTCCCGCAGGCCCCGCTCGGCCTGCTGGCTGTGGCCCTGGAGGTGCTGGAGCCCGGCCAGCTTCATCTGGCAGGCCAGGGTTTCCGCGTCATCCCGGCCCAGCGTCCGCGCCATGCCGTCGGCGACCCTGCGCAGCAGCGGCTCGGCCTCGTCCATCCGACGCAGCTCGATCAGCAACCAGCCGAGGTTGTTGCCGCTGCGCAACGTCTCGGCGTCCCCGTCGCCAAGCACCCGGCGCCGCGCCTCGTAGGCGTCTCGTTGCACCCGTTCCGCTTCGGCGTGGGAGCCGCGCTGCCAGAGCGCGAAGGCCAGGCTGTGCTTGTTGCGCAGGGTGTCCGGATGCGCCGGCCCGAGCGCCGAGCTGCGCAACGCGACGATCTCCTGATAGACGGCAACGGCTTCGTCGACGTCGTTGCCGCGCATCAACTCCTGCGCGTAGCGGGTTCCCGCCGCCAACGTCCGCGCGTCGGTCGCGCCGTACTGCTCGTGGAAGGCGTGGTACTGCATCCCGAAGGCGGTCGGACCGCCGATCGTCTTGGTGGTCGAGCGGCCGCCCTGGGTGACGGTGATCTCGATGACCGGCTCGGACGGCGTCGATTCGCGCGGTGGCTCGTCGTCGCGTTTACGGTTCCGGTTGAACCAGCGGCCCACCGCACGCACCTCCCGCAGGATCGACAACCTCAGACCTGTCACCGACAGCAGAGTACGTGTCGGCGTCACACCATATCGCCACTAATCGATTCTGTGGCCGTGCGGTCGCAGAGAACGTGTTCGGCACGGCCCCCATTGGTCGACGACCGGAAAGTCAGGAGTCCGAGAGTGCACGTCAGCCTGGCAACGAGCGCCGGCAGGGCCGGCCGGCGCAACGAGGACTTCGTCGGCGCGGTCCCCGGTGCTGTCGTCCTGCTGGACGGCGCCGGCATCCCGGGAGCGGAGTCGCTCTGCCGGCACGGGGTCGCCTGGTACACCCACCGCCTCGGCGGCGCGCTGCTCGGCGAGCTGTCGCCCGACGACGGCCGGGACCTCGGGGCCGTCCTCGCCACCGCCATCGACGAGATCGCCGCCGCGCACCGGCACACCTGCGACATCGCCGACCCCAGCAGCCCGCAGGCGACAGTCGTGCTGGCCCGCGCCCACCGGGGGCGCCTGGACTATCTGCTCCTCGCGGACTCCTTCCTCGTCCTCGACCAGGCCCGCGGCGGCCCGCAGGTGATCACCGACGAGCGCGAGGTGACCGCCCGGCGCGACTGCTCGGCCCCGTTGAACGGAGTTGCCCGGGGGACACCGGAGTACGACAGCGTCCGCGCCTCCTGTGCCAGGGCGCTGCGTGCGCGCCGGAACCGGCCGGGCGGTTACTGGATCGCCAAGGACGACCCGCGAGCGGCGCGGGAGGCGGTGACCGGCAGCCGGCGCCTTGCCGACCTGAACGGCATCGCGCTGCTCAGCAATGGCGCCAGCCGCATCGTCGATCCGTACGGCCGGTGCGACTGGCCCGGCGTGCTGGAACTTCTCGCCGCCGACGGCCCGGCTGGCGTCATCCGTGGCGTCCGGCAGGCCGAGGCCGAAGCCGACGGCGGCCCCGATGCTCAGGCCCCGGACGACGCCACTGTGGCGTACTGCGCGCACCTGCCGCGCTGAGGGTTCCACCGCGAGGCGGACCCGGCCTACCGCTGGGGCTGGGGTGCGGCCCCGGGGGTGCCCGTTCGACTCAGCGTGCACTCGGGTCTGGTCTGGCTGACGTACGAACTGGCGGCGACAAGCAGCCCCAGGCCCCACAGGGTGTAGGCCGGCAGCACGATGGCCAGGAACCACGCCGCCCCGTCCACGTTGTTGCCGGTGGCCCAGGCGGTCATCCCGCCGATGCCGAAGTAGGTGGCGAGGCCCGCGCCGACGAAGAGCCCGGGGCCGGCCACCAGCCACCGCGGGACGTTTCGGCCGGCGAGCGGCAGAACCCAGCCGGGCCAGATCCGACCCCAGCGGTGTACCAACGCCAGCGGTAGGAGCGTGCCCGCGAGGAGCATCAGGACGATGAAAGTGATCATGAAGGTCCAGGGGATCTCCGGTGCCTTGCTCGACACGAAGCCGTGCGCGATCTCGGCGACGAAGCGTGCCAGGCAGGCGGCGACCGTCAGGTATCCGGCGAACAACGCCCAGGATGGCGCGGGAGCGTCTCGCCCCCGCGGGGAGCGGCCATGGACGCGACCGCAGCCGTGGCAGGCCCCGCGTGCCCGCCGCTGCTCAGCGGTGGCGATGGCGATGGTCAGGGCACCGCCGAGGGCGCCACTGCCCTGTGCCAGCAGGGTCACCCAGTCCATGACGTCCAGATCCATCCCGAACAGGCCGCCGAGGATCATCAGCAGGCTCAGCGGGAACATGAACGAGTACAGGACCATCGACACGCCGGACACCCAGCCGAGTGCGGCAAGCGCCCAGCGAACCCCGGTGCTCCGGTCGCGTTCGGTGCCCGAGCTGATCAGCAGGACCGCCGCTGTCGACAGCAGCGCGGGCACCACCGGAAGCCACCCGCCGGGAAAGAAGGACTCACCAGGCTCGGCGAATCGTGGCGCGCCCCGGACCGCCCACCAGGCGTGCACGGCCGCGTACGCCGCGACCCACAGCGCGGTCCCCGCCGGAACCCACCCGCGATGTCCCGGCGATCCAAGGTTGGCAACCACAGGGACGGTCATGGACTGATGATCTCCGGCGCTGGGTGGCTCCTCCTCCCCGCCGCGGGGGACCCCGGCCCCCGGCCGGGGGAGTGGCCGTGGGCCGAGCACGACCACGACTTCTGCCGGAGCGCGTTCCGGGCCGCGGTGCCCACCCCAGTACGCTCGGTACGTTTCTGGTGCGCCATTCGTCAGTTCTGACAGTTGAGGCGGGGTTGGTGGCGGTCCTACGGGTGACAACTCGCAATGCACGGTTCCAACAGTGGGAGGCGCTGTTGGGCAACCGCACCAAGCGCCAGCGCAGCGGCGAGTTCCTCGTGCAGGGCGTCCGACCCATCAAGCTGGCGATCCAACTCGGGTGGCAGGTCCGCCAGCTCCTGTACAACGCGGACGCGCACCTCTCGACCTGGGCGCACGAGACCCTCGACGCGGCCCGCGCCACACAGGTCGCCGTCGCCGGCGAGTTGATGTTCGAGCTGGGCGGCAAGGTGGACGTCGCCCCGGAGCTGCTCGCCGTCGTGGCGTTGCCCGATGACGACCTGCGTCGCATCCCGACGGGCCCGGACCTGCTCGCGGTCGTGTTCGACAGGCCCACCAGCCCCGGAAACATCGGGACGCTGATCCGCTCGGCGGACGCCTTCGGCGCCAGCGGCGTCATCCTCACCGGCCATGCCGCCGACGTCTACGACCCCAAGTCGGTTCGGGCCAGCACGGGCTCGCTCTTCTCGGTCCCCGCGGTGCGGGTGCCCTCCCACCGGCCGGTGCTCGACTGGGTCGAGACCATCCGAGCGGACGGCGTCGATGTGCGGGTGGTGGGGACCGACGAGAGCGGCGCGGTGGAGGCGGCGCAGTACGACTTCACCCAGCCGACACTGCTGGTGGTCGGCAACGAGACGTCCGGGCTGAGTTCGGCGTGGCGCGACGCCTGCGACCACCTGATCCGGATACCCATGGTGGGCACGGCCAGCTCCCTGAACGCCGCCACGGCCGGATCGGTGGTCCTGTACGAATCGGCCCGCCAGCGGGCCCGCGGATAGCGGACCCCGCGTCAGGGGATGAGCCGGTCGAGCAGTTCGAAGCGCTCGAACGGCTGGTCGTAGTCGCCGAAGTGCCCGTCGTCGCGCACGATCTGGGTGCCGCCGAGTCGCTCGAACATGGCGCGCCCCTGGCCGTCGTCGCAGCCGTACGGGTCCTTGCGGGAGTTGATGAAGTAGATGTCCCGCACGTGGGACCGGATCGCCGCCCAGTCGTAGCTCTGCTGCAGGACCGGTTCCTCGCTCGTGTTGGGCTGGGTGCAGTAGCCGGCGACCAGGATCGCCTGGGCGACTGTGGTGTCGAGATGTTCGAGGAGCGCCAGGAGGAGCGCCGCGCCGCCGGAGTGGCCCACCAGGACCGTGTCGTCGTCGTAGCGGTGCCCGTCGAGCACCGTCGGCAGGAACGTGGCGATCGGTTCGACGTTGATGCCCGGATGGTGCGGCACCTCGACGGCGTAGCCCCGGGCCTCCAGCCGTCGCGCCAGCCAGCGGTACCAGACCGCGTCCGGGTTGCCACCGGTCCCGTGAAAGATGATCGCCCTGCGCCCCACCATGCCTCCTCGGATCGACGTCCAGATCAAACCATGTGATCCGTACGAACCCGGTCCCGAGGCAGGGGCGACGCCTGTGCACTCCGGCGCGATGTCGTCGAGGTCCGGTGTAGCGGCGCGGTGGGATCGACGTCGTCCCGGTCCCGTCAGGCCAGCGGCACCTGCGCGGCTCGGTCGCCGTCGCCGCCGGCGCGGACCCCGACGGGGGCGGCGATCGGGGCGGCGACGATCCGGCTGGGCAGCACCGGCGCGTCCCGACCGGTGCCGCGCCGGTCGCCGCCGGAGGACTGCTCGTGGTAGTCCTGCTCGACGTTCACCGTCCAGACGTCATGCGTACTGCCGGTGGCGATGTTCTCGGCCGTGAGCATCGCGGTCATCATCGAGTGGTCCTGGTTGTTGTAGCGGTGCATGCCGTTGCGCCCCACCGGGTGCACGTTCGGCACCGCCTCGGCCAGCCACGCCCGGATCACGTCCACGTTGTGCTGGTAGCGCTCGTCGTACACCGGGTAGGCCTTCGGCATCCGCACGACGTAGCCGGCCTCCACCACGCCGGGCCGGGCCAACCCCAGCCGCTCCAGCTCCGCGGTCGCCAGGGCCACGAGGTCGGCATCCGGGGTACGCCACATCTCGTCGTCCTCGAAGACGAAGTACTCCAGGCCCAGGCAGGTGCGGCCGTCCTTGACGAGGTACGGCGACCAGGAGCCGAAGTTCTGGATCCGGCCCACCCGTACCCCCGGATCGTGCACGTAGATCCAGTTGTCCGGGAACGAGAACTCCGCCGGCACCACGAGCGCGACCGTCAGGAAGTCGCGGTAGCGCAGGTCGGCGGCGCAGGCCAGCACCTCCGGCGGCGCCGCCGGACGCAGTACGGACACCAGCTCCGAGATCGGCATCGACGAGATGACGTGGTCGGCTGGTTCGGTGCGCTGCCCGTCCACGCCGTTCACCGTCACGCTTATCGCCCGCCGTCGCGTCGGGTCGCGGTGCACAGCGGTGACCCAGGTGCCCGTCGACACCTGCCCGCCCCGGTGGCGCACCTGCTCGGCGCAGCGCTCCCACATCATCCCCGGCCCGTACTTCGGGTACTGGAACTGCTCGATCAGGCTTGTCACGTCCGTGCGGTACCGCTTGGGCAGCAGCGCGTTGCGGATCGCCTTGGCCAGTGACAGGTTCTTGATCCGCTGCGCGGCCCAGTCCGCCTGCAACCGGTCCGCCGGCATCCCCCAGACCTTCTCCGTGTACGTCTTGAAGAAGATCGAATACAGGCGCCAGCCGAACCGGGCCGACACCCAGCCCTCGAAGTGCGACTGGTCCCGTGGCGGCCGCAGCCGGGCGTGGGCGTACGAGCCGAGGCAGCGGGCCGCCTCCGACAGCCCCAGGTTGCGCAGCGCGTTGACGGCGCTGAGCGGGTAGTTGAACAGTGCGCCCCGGTAGAAGATCCGGCTCATCCGGGGCCGGGTCAGGAAGTCCTCGTCCGGCAGGATCTCGTGCCAGAACGCCTCCACCCGGGGCACCTTCGTGAAGAACCGGTGCCCGCCGATGTCGAACCGCCACCCGTCGCGTTCCACCGTCCGGCTGATCCCGCCGACCACCTCGTCGGCCTCGAAGACCCGGACGGTCCGGCCGTGCCGGAGCAGTTCGTACGCCGCCGTGAGCCCCGCGGGCCCCGCGCCGATGACCACCGTGCCGTGCTGCTCGCTCATGCTGCCGCACTCCCTGCTCTGCGCCATCGCCATCGTCGGAGGCGCCGCGCCTACCCGTTCTGCGCCGAATATCACTCCCGGTCAACGATCGTTTCCGCTCCGGAGTGGCGTCTGGCGGCGTACAACGGGTGGGACCACACTCCTGTGCGGCGGGTGGGTCGGCGAACCGGGGGGCGGGGCGGATGCACCGGTGGCGAAGCGGCGCGGCGACGCTTGCCGGCCGACTGGCCGCGGCGGGCCGCGCCGGAGCGCGCGCGGCCCGGCGGGTTCCGGCGCCCTGGCCGTACGTGATCGGCCTGTTCCTCGGCGCGAAGCTGCTGCTGACCCTGCTCGGGCTGCTGGTCCTGCACGCCTGGGACGGCATTCCCGGAGCGCCGCCGCCCGACGAGGCGCTGATGTGGGCGCAGCAACGCGAGATCTCCGGGCACCGGTGGATCTCCTTCTGGTTCGCCTGGGACGGGCTGCTCTACCTGCGGCTGAGCGAGCTGCCCCTGACCGGGCCGTGGCGGGACTTCGGCTTTCCGCTGCTCTACCCGTTCCTGGCCCGGCCGGTCGGCGCGCTGCTCGGCGGCGACAACGCGCTGGCCCTGCTGTTGATCAGCAACGTCGCGTTCCTGCTGGCGCTCTGGTACGGCTACCGGCTGGCCGAGGTCCTGCTCGGCGACGCGGACGCGGCCCGCCGATTCACCCGCTACCTCGTGCTCCTGCCGACCGCGTTTCTGTTCCAGGCCGCGTTGACCGAGTCGCTGTTCGTCTGTCTCGCGTTGGCCGCCTTCTACCACGCCGAGCGACGCCAGTGGCTCCTTGTCGGTGTGCTCGGCTACTTCCTGGCGATGAGCCGCTCCGTCGGCCTGCTCGTCGCGCTGCCGCTGGCCCTGGTCCTGCTGCGCCAGCACGACTGGCGGCTCGGCCCCCGCGCCCTGCTCGGCTACCTGCGGACCGGCTGGCCGTTGCTGCTGCTGCCCGCCGGCTGGTTCACCTTCATGGCGTTCTGCCGGTGGCGCGGCGGCGACTGGTTCGCCTACCAGCACGCCCAGCAGACCGGGTGGGGCATCAAGGTGCAGAACCCGGTGCCGGTGGTGCTGAACGGGCTGGCCGGGGAGCCCCGCGACGCCGCCCGGGTTTTCTTCGCCGTGGCCGTGTTGGCCGTGCTGGTCGCCGGGTTCCGCCGCCGGGAACTGGCCTACCTGGTCTACGGCGTCCTCATGGTGCTGGTGCCGCTGTCGATGGGCCCGGCGGTGTACCGGAGCCTGCTGCGGTACCTGCTCGCCGCGTTCCCGGTGGCCCTGGTGCTGGCCCGGTGGGCCCGCCACGCCGGCGTCGACGTGTGGCTGACCGCGACGCTCGCCGTGGTGCAGGGCGTGCTGTTCGTGCTCTGGCTCACCTACTGGACCCACATGATCATCTGATTGGTCCGGCCGCCACCGGGCAGAATGAGGCGGTGACCGAGCCGCGCGTACGCCTCGATGACCTCGGGGCCTGGCTGATCAAGGGCAACGCCGACCTGGTCGACCTGACCGCCCGGTTCGCCCGGGACCCGCAGGTGACCACCTGGTGCGTACGCCCGGGCTACCGGGCGCGGATGATGAGCGCCGGGCAGCCGATCGTCTTCTGGGCCAGCGGCAGTCGCGGTCGGCTGCCCTACGGGTTGTGGGGGATCGGTCGGGTCACCGGGCCGGCCGAGCCAGGGCCGCCGGGGCAGCCCTGGTCGGTGCCACTGGACCTGCCCATCCTCGCCGAGCAGGACCGGGTGCCCCGGCAGCGGCTACGCGCCGATGAGCGGTTCGTCGCCCTGGAGGTGTTCCGCCAACCACAGGCGGCCAACCCGTCGTACCTGACCGTGGCGCAGTTCGCGGCACTGCGTACCCACCTGTCGATCTGAGCGTGCCCGGCGTGGGCGGACGCGTCACGCCTGTGCGAGGCTGTTTTCCCGCATCTGACTGGAGGCCCGGTGTTCGCCCTGCCGCTGACCGACGAGGTCGAGCTGCGCCCGCTGAACCCGTGGTTGGCCGAGGAGTTCCTCGCCCACCTGGACCGGGCCCGGGAGCACATCCAGCCCTGGGTGTCGCCGTCGTTCGTCGCCACCGACCTGCCGTCGGCCCGCGCCGTGTTGCAGCGGTACGCCGACCGGTGGGCAAGCGACACCGGCGGCATCTGGGGGCTGTGGTGGCGCGGCACGCTCGTCGGCGGCGTCATGTTCGTGTCGTTCGACGCGACCCGGGGCGTCTGCGAGGCGGGTTGCTGGGTGGAGCCCGCCGCGCAGGGCAGGGGAATGGTCGCCCCGGCGATCCGCCGGATCGTCGACTGGGCCGTGCGCGAGCGCGGCATCCACCGGGTCGAGTGGCGTACCACCGCCGACAACGCCCGCAGCAGGGCCCTCGCCCGGCGGCTCGGCCTGCGCCTCGACGGCACGCTCCGCCAGGTCAGCCCGGGCCCGCACGGCCGCATCGACCTTGAGGTCTGGTCGGTGCTGGCCGACGAGTGGCTGGCCGCGCCGACCACCGTCCACTGACGACTGCGGGGTTTTGTCGTACCCCGGCGGCACCATGCATCCATGGCCGTCCCCGCGCTCACCCCCCACTCCGACCCGCCGCGTTCCGTGCCGCTGCGTGAGGCGCGCACCCGGTTCAGTCAACTTGTCGCGCTCGCCGAGCTGACCGACGCGGTCACCGTCGTCACCCGCGACGGCGATCCCCGCCCGGTCGCCGCGATCGTCCCCGCCGCGGCCGCCCGTAGCGGCGCCCAGGCCCGTGCCGACGCCGACCGACTCGCCACGGTCACCGCCGGTTGGGCACGCCGCCTCGACGAGCAGCACCGACGTAGCACCCAGCGGCACGCCGCCGAGCTGGCGGCGATCCGCGCCGCGCTGGTCGAGGTGTGGGCCGAGCTGGATCGCCGGGTCGTGCCGGGCAGCGATCCCACGGTGGCCCGGCTGCGCGCGGCGCACAACGACCTGCTCGCCGGCTGACCGCGTCCGCGCCGCCAGGGTCGCGCGCCGGTGGTGACGGGTTCACACAGCCGCCCGGCAGCTACGCGAGGGGTCCGGCGGCGCGATCGCCCTCGACCTGGGTCACCGCTTGACGTCGTAGACCAGCTTGAGGATCCCGTTCGGGTAGCTCTCCGACTCCCGCAGCGTCAGCATGTACTTGTCCCGGTCGGCCCGGCCGAACAGGCTCTTGCCGGCACCGAGCAACACGGGGAAGACGAGCAGGTTGTACTTGTCGATCAAGCCCTCGTCGGACAGCCGCCGAGCCAGCTCCGCGCTCCCGTGGATGAAGATCGCGCCGCCTTCGCCCTCTTTGAGCGCAGCGACGTCCTCGGTCGAGCGCAGGATCGTGGTCGGCCCCCACCCGTCGACGATGGCGTCGTCGGACAGCGAGGTCGACACCACGTACTTGGGCAGCTCCTTGTAGTTGGCGTGGTCCTCCGAGCCGGGCCAGACCGCCGCGAACGCCTCGTAGCTGCGACGGCCGAACATCAACGCCGTCGTGTCGGTGAGCTCCTCGCCCTTCAGCGACCAGGCTTCCGGGACGAACTCGAGGTCCTTGAACACCCACCCACCGCTGCGGTGCTCCTCTGAAGGCCCGCCGCCGGGCGAGTCCACGACGCCGTCGAGCGACATGAAGCCGGTGTAGACCAGATCGCGCATCGTGCTGTCTCCTCATGCTCGGGCGGGCTGCCGGGTCCACGCTGGACCGCAACAGCGGTGGTCGTCTTGAACGAGAACGACAGCGGGTCCAACGGCGCCGCGGCTGGCTCGTCGTCGGTCATTATCTGATGGAGAGCGTGACCTGACCGCCCCACATTCAGCCGGTGGCCGGGTACGCGTGGGTCTCGGTCGCCTTGACCGCGACCCAGACCCGTTGACCGGGGATCAGCCGTAGCTGGGCGGCGGCGGCCGGCGTGACGTCCGCGGCCACCCCGATCGGGCCGTCCACCTGCACCCGCAGGTTGTCGCCGTGCCGTTGGACGCCCGCCACCGTGCCCGCCCAGGTGTTGCGCGGGCTGCCCTCCGGTCGGCTCGGGTGCAGGGCCACCGCCGCCGGGCGGAACGCCACGAACGCCTCGCCGTCCAACCGGTTGGCGACGGTGAGGGTGAGCTCCGGTGCGACGCGTACCCCGTGCCCTTCGGCCCTGCCGCGGTAGAGGTTGAGCCCGACCAGCCGGGCGACGTAGTCGGTGCGCGGGCGGGCGGTGACGCTCGGTCCGTCGCCCTCCTGGACCACGCGGCCACCCTCGACGATGACCAGCCGGTCGGCCAGCGCGAGGGCGTCCAGCGGGTCGTGGGTGACCAGCACCGTGGCGCCCGGGTGCGCCGACAGGTGCCGGTGCAGCTCCGCGCGGGTGTCCAGTCGGGTGCGGGCGTCCAGCGCGGCGAGCGGCTCGTCCAGCAGCAGCAGCGACGGCCCGACGGCCAGCGCGCGGGCCAGCGCCACCCGCTGGGCCTGGCCGCCGGAGAGCTGCCGGGGGCGGCGGTGCGCCTGCGCGGCCAGCCCCACCCGGTCGAGCCAGTGCCGGGCCGTGCCGCGGGCGGTCTTCCGGTCGACGCCGTGCCGGCGCGGCCCGAAGGCCACGTTGTCCAGGGCGCTGAGATGCGGAAAGAGCAGGTAGTCCTGGAAGACCACGCCGATCGACCGGCGTTCGGTGGGCACCCAGTCACGGCCGGCCGGCCGATCCAGGTCGACGCCGTCGAGCGTGACGTGCCCGGCCGTCAGGGGATGCAGCCCGGCCAGCGCGCGCAGCGCTGTGGTCTTGCCGGCGCCGTTCGGCCCGAGCAGCGCGACCACCTCGCCGGGTGCCACGCGCAGCGGCACGTCGAGCCGGAAGACACCCCGGTCGACGACGAGCCGGGCGTCGAGCAGCGGAGGCTTCATGCGCTTGTCATCCAGCGATCCCGCAACGCCACCAGGATGCCCACCGACACGACGAGCAGCACCAGGCTCAGCACGATCGCGGACTCCAGGTCCGTCTCCAGGGCCAGGTAGACGGCGAGTGGCATGGTCTGTGTCCGACCGGGATAGTTGCCGGCGAAGGTGATGGTGGCACCGAACTCGCCCAACGCCCGCGCCCAGCAGAGCACCGCCCCGGCGGCCAGCCCGGGTGCCACCAGCGGCAACGTGACGTGGGTGAAGGTGGTCCACCGGCCGGCGCCCAGCGTGGCGGCGGCCTCCTCGTAGCGGTGGTCCGCGGCGCGCAGCGCCCCCTCCACGGCGATGACCAGGAACGGCATGGCGACGAACGACTCGGCCACCACGACGCCCGCGGTGGTGAAGGGCAGGGTGACGCCGAACGTGGCGTCCAGCCAACCACCGAGCAGCCCCCGCCGGCCGAAGACCAGCAACAGCGCCACCCCACCCACCACCGGCGGCAACACCAGTGGCACCGTGACAAGCGCGCGGACCAGCCGGCGGCCGGGAAACTCGACCCGGGCCAGCACCCAGGCGAGCGGCACGCCGAGCAGCAGGCAGAGCGCGGTGGCCAGGGTCGCGGTCTGCACCGACAGCCGCAGCGCGGTCAGCGCCCCCGGCGTGGTGAGCCGCTGCGGCAGGGTCGCCCAGGGCGCCCGGATCACCAGCCCGACAAGCGGCAGGACGAGGAAGAGCAGCCCCAACCCGGCGGGGATCAACAGCGCCGCCGGCACCCGCCCCCGCCGTCGGGAGGTGGCGTGATCGAGGACCCGACTCATGGAGTCTGGAAGCCCGCCTCGGCGAGGACGGCCTGCGCGGGCGCCGAGCGGACGTACGCGACGAAGGCTCCCGCGCCCGCCGGATTCGGCGCATCCCGCAACGCGACGATCGGGTAGTCGTTGACCGCCCGCGCCGACTCGGGGAACTCGACGCCTGTCACGTCCGCGCTCGCGGCCCGCGCGTCCGTGCGGTAGACCAGGGCCGCGTCGACCTCGCCGAGCTTCACCTTGGCGAGCGCGCCCTTGACGTCCTGCTCCAGGGTGACCGGGGTCAGCGCGACGCCGGCCGCGTCCAGGGCGGTGCGGGCAGCCGCCCCGCAGGGCACCTGGTTGGCGCAGAGCGCCACCTTCACGCCGGACCGACCCAGGTCGGCCAACCCGCTCACCCCTGCCGGGTTGCCCCGGGGCACCGCGATCACCAACTGGTTGCGGGCGAAGACGCTCGGTGCGCCGTCGGCGTTGCCGGCCTCGGTGACCGTTGTCATGTTCGTCGGGGCGGCCGAGGCGAACACGTCCGCCGGCGCACCCTGGTTGATCTGGTTGGCCAGCGCGGAGCTGCCGGCGAAGTTGAGAGTCACTGTGCTGCCGGGGTGGGCGGCCTCGAAGTCCCTGCCGATGCGGGTGAACGACTCGGTCAGCGAGGCGGCCGCGAAGACCGTCACCGTGCCGGTGACCCGGCCGCCGCCTGCCCGGTCGCCACCCGCCTGGTCGCCGCCCGTCCCGCAGCCGGCAACGACAAGCGTCACCAGTACGGCCACCGCCGTGCGCACCGCCCGCGCGCTCATCCCGCGGACCGTCCCCGGGCCGGGGCGGGTGCGGCCCGCTCCACCACCACAGTTGTCGACTTGATCACCGCGACAGCCACCGAGCCGACCCGCAGATCCAGCTCGTCGACCGCCTCCCGGCTCATCAACGACACGACCCGGAACGGGCCGGCCTGGATGTCGACCTGAGCCATGACAGCGTCCTTGCGAACGTCGACCACGATGCCGCGCAGCCGATTGCGGGCCGAGGAGAGCTCGGCGCCCGCGGCCGGCTCGGCGGCCTGGGCGCGGGCGAAACCCGCCAGGTCGACGCCGTCGATGATCCGATGGCCGTGCTCGTCACGCCCGGCGGCGAGCCGCCCGGCGTCCACCCAGCGGCGGATGGTGTCGGCGCTGACGCCGAGCAGGTCGGCGGCCTCCCCGATCCGGTACGTCGTCACCTGCTCACCATAGTGCCCGCAGTTGCGAGCCGGAAAGGCCCCGACACCCCCCATTCACGAAGGCAGAAGGCCGCCAATGCCAGCAGTTGCGGCCACGCCCCGGCGCGTCCCTGCGCGCCCGCCCTGCCCTGCCCCGGCGCTCCCTGTCCGCTGCCCCGCCCCGCCCTGGCGCGGCGTGGCGCGGCGCGGCGCAAGATCGAGCGTGACCAACGGACGCGAGCCACCGAACCCGTACCGGGGCCCGGCCGGCTACCGTGCGCGCCATCAAGATCCGCGCAACTACCCGGATGTTGCTGCCTCTGGCGCGTCGGAGGCAGCAACATCCGGGAAGTTGCGTAGATCTTGGAGCGGGTCGCGGGTCGCGGGTCGCGGGTCGCGGGTCGTGCGGGGCGATACGGGGCGGCGGGGCCGCTGGGGCAGGCGGCCGCAGGGGTGCCGCCCGCCCCGACGCGTTCCTCAGCAGTTGCGGAGTTCGGGGGACTGGTTGAGCAGTTGCCCACGGGGCGACACGAAGCGGCGGTAGCGCTCCCCGTTCACGGCCGACGGGCGGAACGCGGCGACGCGGTGGCAGTTCTGGAAGGCGAGGCGTACGCCGAAGTGCCGTTCCAGGCCGGCGCGGATCGCGTCGCTCGCCAGTGCGCGCAGCAGTTGTCCCCGGTCGGCGTCGGTGGGCGGCGGGACGACGTTGTCGGCGAGGTCGGCGTCGCCGGCTTCCAGTTCGGCCACCACCTGGCTGATGGTGGCCCAGGCGTACGGGAGTGAGTCGCGGACGCAGGCGATGAAGGCCTCGTCGTCGATGGGTCCGCGTTCGGCGGCGTCGAGCAGGGCGGGCGGGACGGTGAGTGACATGGTTCTCCTCCGCTTCAGCTAACGATTACCGTTTTCATTAACGGCGTCGACTGAGCAGACCACGTCATCACAGGGACGTCAACGACCCGCGGGCGCGCCGCCGGAGAGAAACCGCGAACGACAGCAGGTCAGGACCGGCGGGGGTGGCCCTTGAGGTGCCGGCCCAGCTCGCGGGCGATCTCGCGGTTGGCGTCCCGCTCGGCCAGCGTCTGCCGCTTGTCGTAGGTGCGCTTGCCCTTGGCCAGGGCCAGCTCGACCTTGGCATAGCCGTTCTCGAAGTACATCGACAGCGGGACCAGGGTCACCCCGCCCTCGCGGACCTTGTCCAGAATCCGGTCGATCTCGGCGCGGTGCAGCAACAGCTTGCGGTTGCGGCGCGGGGCGTGGTTGGTCCAGGTGCCGTAGGCGTACTCGGCGATGTGCAGGCCGTACAGCACGATCTCACCGTCGCGTTCGTGCGCGAACGCGTCCACCAGCGAGGCCCGCCCCTCGCGCAGCGACTTCACCTCGGTGCCGACCAGCACGATGCCCGCCTCGTACGTGCGCAGCACCGTGTACTCGTGCCGGGCCTTCTTGTTCGAGGCGATCAACCGGCGTTCGGGCTGCTTGGCGGGGCTCACCCCGCGACGATATCCGGCCGCTGCGTCAGCCGGTCGTCCGGCGTTCGGGGAGCAGCCGCCCGGTCAGCTCCCGTACCGCCTCGGCGAACTCGTCCTGCGACTCGCACGGCCAGTGCCCGAGAATCGGTGGGGGAACGCTGTCGCTGGGCGCCGCCACCACATCCTCCGGGTCGACCAACCGCCGATCCACCGTCGCCGCCGGCCCGGTCAGCGTCTCGGCCTCCCCGGGCCGGTGGGCGGCGAAGATCCAACCGCCGATCGGGTCCGTGTCGCGCCACAGGTTGATCCAGCGCCAGCCGACCCGCTCGCCGATCTCCCGCAGCGCCGGGTCGTCGGCGTAGGCCGGGAACAGCCGCGCGTACAACCGGCCCAGTGGCGACCCGTAGGTCAGCAGGGCGACCCGGTCGGTGATCCGGGTGGGCAGTTGCAGCACGGTGGCGGCGAGCAGCACCGAGCCGTGGCTGTGCCCGGCCAGCAGCACGCCCTGTCCCTGTTCCACCAGGTAGGAGATCCGCTTCGCCAACTCGGGCACGGCCCGCTCGGCGTAGCAGGGCGGCGCGAACGGGTGCGCCGCCCGGGGCCAGAACGTGCCCAGGTCCCAGAGCACACCCACGTACCGACGGAACTGCGCGGTCCGGTACGCGAAGATGCCGCCCACGACCAGCCCGAGCAGGATCGCGGCGATCGCGTAGCTGCCCGACCCGATCAGGAAGTTGACCATGCCTTCGGGCACTCCGACGTAGCGCTGCGCCAGTTCGCCCGGCAGGAGCTGGAGCAGACCGAGCACGCTCGTGGACAGGCCGAGCGCCGCCAGCCCGGCGTACACCACGGAGAGCGGTTCCAGCCGCTCGGTGAACCGGGCTCGGGCGATCGCGTGCTCGACCCGGCGCAGCCGGTCCGTCGCCGACGGGGGCGCGTGCGGGAAGTCGACGGCCACGATCGCCTGGGCGGCCCGCCGCCGCCCCCGCCGGGTCAGCCTGGTCACCACAGCGGCCACCAGCAGGGCGGTCACCACCGCCAGGAAAAACCCGAAGATCGCCCACTTGTACACCAGGGGCGGGCTGGTCTCCAGGCCGTCCGCTGTCGTCCCCTCGCGATCGAGCAGGTCCGCGACCCGGTAGACCAGCTCGGCGGAGAACGCCACGGCGAGGCCGGCCGCGATCGTGACGAAGACCGGCGCTCCCAACGCGCGCAGCGGCGCCCCGTGCTGCCCGCCGCCCCGTCGCCAGAGCACCAGCGCGGCGAGGACGGCCACCAGTACCGTCTGGCTGACGAACAGCCAGGCTACGATCGCTCCGTAGCCGGGCAGCGCGCCGCCCTGCGGCCACGGGTGCGGGCTGATGACGATGTGCACGATCACCAGCATCGTCACGCCGCAGGCGATCGTGCGCAGCCCGCGGAAGAGGGCGTCCACCCGGGGCGCCGGGTCGGTCCGGTCGATGCTCGGCACCACGGTGAGCAGGACGAGACAGGCCAGCAGCACCGCCCCGGTGGCCGCCAGCAGGGTCACCATCACCCACGAGCGGTGCTGGCTGGCACGGGCGGCCAGCAGGCTGCCGTCGAGGGTGGCGAACGCCGCCGCGACGTGGACCGAGCGCAACCGGCCCACAAGCGGCTCGCCGTCCCACTGGCCGACGGCGCTCAACTGGTGCTTGGAGGTCGGGGTCGACGGGGTCCGGAACGCGTCGAACGAGTGGCCCGGGCGGGCGCCCAGCCACCAGACCAACCCGATGGCGGCGACCGGCACCAACGCCAGCACACCCAGGCGCAGCCCGGTCGGGCGTCCGCCGAGCCAGGACAGCCAACTCCGCCCGGCCAGGCACGACGGGGTGTCCATGCAGCGCCAGGCGACCAGGTCCAGTGCCACCCCGACGATGGAGAGCACGTAGAGCATGGTGAGGGTGAGGGCGAGCACGCGGCACAGCGCCATGAAACCGAGCTTCGACGTGGTGTTCGCCGGGCGCATCCAGAGCGCCACGTTGCAGAGCATGAACGGCAACAGGAACACCAGCGACAGCGTCCGCACGGCCGTGCCGGACGGCAGGTCGCTCCACCGGTACGCCTCAAGCGTCACCCCGTCCGTCCCGGTCGTGTCCGGGTAGCCGGGGCGTGGTCGGTAGAACCCGCCGCTGCGGTCACCGGCGACCTGGTGCACGTGCGGCCGGTCCAGGATCTGGTCCGCTCCGGCGCCGGAGACGCCGTGCACCCGCAGCTCCACGATCCCGCCCGACGTGGTCGGTCCGGTCGGCGACACGTCCGCCATGGGCCCCCCGAGGTGTGCGCGGCAGCCGGCGTGTCGTCGATGTACGACCACCCACGCGGCTCCCGGGCTTACCCGTTCCAAACGCGGTCAACCATCGCGCCGAGCCCGGGCCATGTGCGGCCGACCATCAACAGGTGGTTTCATGGCGCCATGGCGAACCCGGTGATCCTGACCGTCGACGACGACCCCGTGGTGTCCCGTGCGGTGGCCCGGGACATCCGCCGCCGCTACGGCGACCGCTACCGGGTGCTGCGGGCCTCCTCGGGGCCGGAGGCGCTGGACGCGCTGCGGGAGGTCAAGCTGCGCGGCGAACAGGTGGCGCTGCTCCTGGCCGACCACCGGATGCCGGAGATGACCGGCGTGGAGTTCCTGGAAGCGGCGATGGACATCTTCCCGGCCGCCCGCCGGGTGCTGCTCACCGCCTACGCGGACACCGACGCCGCGATCGAGGCCATCAACGTCGTGGACCTGGACCACTACCTGCTCAAGCCCTGGCATCCGCCGGAGGAGAAGCTGTACCCGGTGGTCGACGGGCTGCTGGAGGCGTGGTCGGTCACCCCGGACGCGGCGAGCGCCGAGATCCGGGTGGTCGGGCACCGCTGGTCGGCGCCGTCGTTCAAGGTCCGTGACTTCCTGGCGCGCAACCTGGTGCCGTACCGGTGGATGCTCTCCGACGACCCGGAGGGCGCCCGCCTGCTGGACGCGGCCGGGGCCACCGAGGCGGACGTGCCGCTTGTGGTGACGGCCGACGGTAAGGCGTTGATCGCCCCGAGCGAGGCCGAGTTGGCCGCGCTGGCCGGGCTGACCGTGGTGCCCGCGTCGGACTTCTACGACCTGGTGGTGATCGGCGGTGGCCCGGCCGGCCTCGGTTCGGCGGTGTACGGCGCGTCGGAAGGGCTGCGTACCGTGCTCGTCGAGCGGCGGGCGACCGGCGGGCAGGCCGGGCAGAGCAGCCGGATCGAGAACTACCTGGGCTTTCCCGACGGCGTCTCGGGCGCGCAGTTGACCGATCGGGCCCGGCGGCAGGCGGTCAAGTTCGGCGCGGAGTTGCTCAGTGCCCGGGAGGTGGTCGGTCTGAGTGAGGCCGGCGGTGCCCGGCTGTTGCGCTTCGGCGACGGCTCCGAGATCGCGGCGCACACCGTGGTGCTGGCCACCGGCGTGTCGTACCGGGTGCTCGACGCTCCCGGACTGGCTGACTTCACCGGTCGGGGGGTGTTCTACGGCGCTGCCGCCACCGAGGCGCCGAGCTGCGTCGAGCAGGAGGTCTACATCGTCGGCGGGGCCAACTCCGCAGGCCAGGCGGCGGTGCACTTCTCCCGGTACGCGTCGAGGGTGCACCTGCTGATCCGGGGCGCGGACCTGACCGCCTCGATGTCGCGTTACCTGATCGACCAGTTGGAGCGGATCGACCGGATCACCGTCCACCCGCACACGGCCGTGGTGGGCGCGGCGGGTGAGGACCACCTGCAACGGCTCACCCTCTGCGACACCCGCACCGGGGAGGCCCGTGCGGTCGACACCTCCTGGTTGTTCATCTTCATCGGCGCGGAGCCCCGTACCGACTGGCTGGACGGTGTGCTGGTCCGCGACGGGCGCGGCTTCATCGTCACCGGCCCGGACCTGCTGGCCGGCGGGCGTCGGCCTGCCGGCTGGTCGCTGTCGCGCGACCCGTACCACCTGGAGACCAGCGTGCCGGGGGTCTTCGCGGCCGGGGACGTGCGGGCCGAGTCGGTCAAGCGGGTCGCCTCGGCCGTCGGTGAGGGCGCGATGGCCGTTTCGCTCGTGCACCGTTACCTGGAGGCCCAGTGAACCGGTTCCGCGTGCCCCGCAGTCGCGAACGAAGGAGACCCGTGAGCGCGAGGAGTGAGCCGGGTTTGCGAGCCCCGCAGTCGCGAACAAAGGAGACCCCGTGACCACCGCGTCTGATCGGCTGTCACCCGCGCAGTTGCGCACCCTGTTCCTGTTCGAGGCACTCGACGACGGTCAGCTCGACTGGCTGGCGGAGCGGGGCCGCGTCGAACAGCGCGCCGGCGGCACCCTCGTGTACGGCGAGGGGGAGCCCGCGACCTGCTTCTTCGTGCTGGTGCGCGGTGCGGTGGCGTTGAGCCGGCAGGTGCGCGGCGACGACGTCGAGGTCAGCCGGACCGACCAGCGCGGCGTGTACGGCGGGGCTGTGCAGGCGTACCTGGGTGACCAGGTCGACCAGGTCTACCGCAACAGTCTGCGGGCGGTGACCGACGCGGATTTCTTCGTGCTGCCGGCGGAGGACTTCGCGCACGCCCTGCGGTCCTGGTTCCCGATGCCCATGCATCTGCTGGAGGGCCTGTTCTTCGGTATGCGGGACTCGCAGACCATCGTCGGCGAACGGGAGCGGCTGTTGGCGCTCGGCTCGCTGTCGGCGGGGCTGACCCACGAGCTGAACAATCCGGCCGCGGCGGCGGTGCGCGCCACCTCGGTGTTGCGTGACCGGGTCGCCGGGATGCGGCACAAACTCGCCATGATCGCTGATGGTCGGCTCGACGGCACCGCCCTGCACGGCCTCGTCGCGTTGCAGGAGGAGGCGGTGGCCCGGGTGGCGACCGCGCCGACGTTGACCCCGATGGCCACCGCCGACGCCGAGGACACTCTCACCGACTGGTTGGAGGAGCACGGGGTCGACGGCGCCTGGGACCTGGCGCCGATCCTGGTGGGTGGCGGTCTCGACGCGGCCTGGCTGGCGCAGGTGAAGGCGGCGGTCGGTGCCGCGGACCTGGAGGCGGCGGTGCGCTGGCTCACCTACACGGTGGACACCGAGCTGCTGATGCGCGAGATCGGGGATTCGGTCACCCGGATCTCCGGCCTCGTGGGCGCCGCCAAGCAGTACTCGCAGCTCGACCGCGCCCCCCACCGGGTGGTGGACGTGCACGACCTGCTCGACGCCACGCTTGTGATGTTCAAGGGGAAGATCCCCGCCGAGGTCAAGCTGGTCCGCGAGTACGACCGCGGCATCCCGCCGGTCCCGGCGTACGCGGCGGAGCTGAACCAGGTGTGGACGAACCTGATCGACAACGCGTTGGGCGCGATGGGGGAGAAGGGGGTGCTGACCATCCACACCGGACGGGTCGGTGACCTGCTGGCGGTGGAGGTCACCGACACCGGCCCGGGTATCCCGCGCGACGTGCGTCCGCGCATCTTCGAGCCGTTCTTCACCACCAAGCCGGTCGGCGCGGGCACCGGCCTGGGGTTGGACATCTCGTACCGGATCGTGGTGCACAAGCACCACGGCGACATCCGGGTGGAGACCGAGCCGGGACGGACCACGTTCCGGGTGCTGCTGCCGATCTCGGAGGGCGCGCCGGAGGTGCCAGGCGACGCGCCGGCTACCTAGAGACATTGGGCGGTAGCGGGCAGTAGTCTCGGGCGGCGTTCGTGATCCCGCCCCCGAGGAGGGTTCCGTGGAGTCGATGGCCCGCCAGCGCACCCCCGCCGAGAACGACCAGCCGGATGATCCACCGGGCACGATGCTGCCGGAGTTGGAGGATCGCGACTGGCTGCACCACGCGCACGAGTTCGCGCACACCAGCTTCTGGGCGGTGGCCCGCCGACTGCCCCGGCTGGTCCGGGAAGCGGTCGGCCTGGCCTGGTCCACCAACCGTCGGGACACGATCGCCTCCATCGGCCTGAACATCGCCGCCGGGGTGATGACCACGTTCGGCCTGCTCGCCACGACCAGCGTGCTACGCGAGTTGTTCGCGGCCGGCCCCACCCCGGACCGGGTCCGCTCGGCCCTGCCGGCGCTGATCGTGGCCGCGGCGGCGGTGTCGGCGCGCGGTGGCCTGACCATCGCGGCCGGTTGGGCCCAGGCCCGGCTGACCCCGCAGATCAACTACCAGGTGGAGTTGCGCCTGTTCGAGGCCACCACGGCGGTGGACCTGGCCGCGTTCGACGATGCCGGCTTCGCCGAGGAGATGGACCGCGCGCGCGACCGGGGAATGGGCGAGGCGGCGTGGATCGTCGACCACACCGTCAACCTGGTCACCGGCGTGGTCGGGATGCTCGCCACCGCTGTCGCGGTGACCGTCATCCAACCGCTGCTGCTGCCCTGCCTGCTGCTCGCCGCGGTGCCCCAGGCGATCACGGCCGTGCGGATGGCCCGCCGGGAATACCTGGCGATGCTGGCTCGGATCACCCGGCGACGCCGGATGTGGATGCTGGCCCACCTGATGGCCAACCGGCACACCGCCGCCGAGGTGCGTGCGTACCAGATGCGTGACTTCCTGCTCGCCGAGTATCGCGGGGTGATGGCTGTCGAGACCCGCGCCCATCTGCGGCTGGTCCGCTCGCAGACCGGCACCCGGGTCGTCGGGGCCACGGTGGCGGGGCTGGCCACCTTCGGCCTGTACGCCGTCCTCGGTGGTCTGCTGCTGAGCGGGATGGTCGCGCTCGCCGCCGCGGCCACCGCCCTGCTCGCGTTGCAGTCCGCGCGGACCAGCCTGGGCGTGGCGGTCGTCGCCACCAACTCGCTGTACGAGGACGCCCTCTACTACCAGGACTACCAGGACTTCCTGGCCCGCGCCCAGGCCCGGGTGCCGATCGGTGGCAACCGGGTGGCCGACGGTGTCGACGTGATCGAGTTGGACGACGTGAGCCTGCGCTACCCGGACACCGACGCCCCGGCGGTGGACCGGGTCAGCCTGACCGTGCGCCGGGGCGAGGTGATCGCACTGGTCGGCGAGAACGGCTCCGGCAAGACCACCCTGGCCAAACTGATCGCGGGGCTCTACCAGCCGACCGGCGGGGTGATCCGTTGGGATGGGGTCGACGCCGTCGAGTTGGACCCACGGACCCTGGGCGCCCAGGTGGCCGTGATGACCCAGGAGTGGTGGAAGTTCCCGTTCACTGCCGGGCAGAACATCCGCGTCGGCCGGCACGATCGCCCACCGGACCGGTCCGGCCCGAGTGTGCAGGAGGCGGCCCACGCGGCCGCCGCGCACGACATGATCGTCGGCCTGCCGCACGGCTACGACACGCTGCTCGACCGGGAGTTCAAGGACGGCCACGAACTGTCCGGCGGGCAGTGGCAGCGGCTCGTCGCGGCTCGCGGCCTCTATCGCGACGCGGCGCTGCTGATCTGTGACGAACCCTCGGCCGCCCTGGACGCGCGCGCCGAACACGCCCTGTTCCAGCACCTGCGCCGCCGCCCCGACCGAGCGGTCGTGCTGATCACCCACCGGCTGGCGAACGTCCGGCACGCCGACCGGATTTTCGTGCTGGAACGGGGTCGACTCGTCCAGCACGGCAGTCACGACGAGCTGATGGCCGCCGGCGGCCTCTACCGCGAGCTGTTCGACCTCCAGGCCAGCGGCTACCTGACCGGCACCAACGAACGCCGTTCCGCCGACACCCACTGACCGGAATTGTTGATCGGGCAGTTCCCGCGTCAGAGCTTGCGGGCGACCCCGCAGTAGCCGTCGACCACGGCCGCGGGCCTGCTGTCAGTCCGCCAGTGCCCCAGCGGCACGACACCCGGCTGGACCAGGTCGAGGCCGTCGAAGAACGCCGTGAAGTCGGCGACCTCACGCAGGTGGTACGGCAGAGCACCGCTTTCGTTGTACTGCCGATGCGACTCGATGACCCGCTCGCTGGTAGCCGTACCGTCGGACATCGCCAGAAAGCTGCCCGAGGGTAGGGACGAGACCAGTGCGTTGACGATGGCCCGCGCCTCGGCCGGCTTCTCGACGTGACCCATGACGCCCAACATCATCAGCGCGATCGGCTCACTGAAGTCCAGTGTCTCGCGGGCGTCCTGGACGATCTTCTCCGGGTCGCGCAGGTCGGCGTCGACATACTGGGTGGCACCCCCCTGGCTGCTGGTCAGCAACACCCGGGCGTGCGCGAGAACCATCGGGTCGTTGTCGACGTAGACGACGCGCGCCTGCGGCGTGATCCGTTGGGCGACCTCGTGGGTGTTGTCGGCCGTGGGTAGGCCGGTGCCGACGTCGAGGAACTGGCGGATCCCCGCCTCTGCGGCGAGATAGGTTACCGCTCGTCCGAGAAACGCGCGCGAATACCGTGCCGCCTCGACGATTTCCGGGAAGACCGCCCGTACCTGTTGGCCGACCTCGCGATCCGGGGCGAAGTTGTCCTTACCGCCGAGCCAGTAGTTCCATACCCGTGCCGAATGCGGCACCGTCGTGTCCAGCTTGGCGGCCGAACCTCCCACCGGCTGCTCAGCTCGGTCCTGCGACATGTCCGTCTCCCCTTACCAGCCATCCGGCGTCGAGGCCGTAGCCTAGCGGCGCGGCGGCGCTCGCATGGTACTGCGGATCGACGAAACCCTTGTCCGTGCTGCCTGATGGCGGCAAAGGCCACGGTCAGAGGTCGTCGGGCCACCAGAATGGATCGAGGCTCTTGCCGTGGGCCGCGTGGGCAGGTGCCGAATCCGGTGCTGGAGACGTCAAGAGGTGGGTGTCAGGAAGTCGGCGAGGACCCGTGTGTGGGTGGAGAACGCCAACTCGACCGGGTCGGTGAGCACCAGCCACTCGGTTGCCTCCTCCGTCGGTGTGGACGGTGGCAGGTCCTCGGCGGCGCGCTCGGGCAACACCCCGAAGATCATCATCGTGCCGCCCGCCGGGGCGCCGTGCACCGCGAACAGTCGGGCGTCCTCGGCGGCCGCGACCAGGCCGGTCTCCTCCCGCAGCTCACGAACGAGCGCGTCGGACCACTCCTCGCCGTACTCGACGAAACCGCCGGGCAGCGCGAGCAGCCCACGGGCCGGCTCGATGTCCCGGCGGACCACCACCACGCCCAGGCCGTCGGCCGTGCGGACCGGCAGCACCGCGACCGCCACGGGCAGCGGGTTGCGCCAGACGGTCTCGCCGCAGACCGCGCAGACCCGCGGCCACCCGGCCGCCGCCGGGTAGGCCGCGCCGCAGTAGGAGCAGTGCGAGTACGGCGCGCCGGTCATGCCGCAGCACGTTACTCCGATCGACGCGCAGGCCGCCCCGCCGCCGCCCTACCGCGCGCCGCCGCCGTGCCGCGCGGGCTGTCGCGCGCACCGCCGCAGTGCCGCCCGGGCTGCCGCGCGCACCGCCGCCGTGCCGCGCGGGCTGTCGCGCCGCCGCTCAGGCTTCCGGGGCGCCGGTGTAGAAGGCTGTGGTACGCGCCGCGGCGGCGTTCGCCTCGTCGGGGTCGGTGCCGGCGGCGATGCTCGCCGCGCCCCACAGTCGGCTGCTCAGCTCCATGGCCCGTCGCCCCTCGGGTGAGGCGCTCCACTCGGCGCTCTGCTCCGGGGTGACCCCGCTGCCGTCGCCGGCCAGGTAGGTGGCGAGACCGAGCAGCCCGAGATCCCAGCCGACGCCGACCGCGCCCGGCCCGAACTGGGCCCACCGGTCCTGGTCGACGTGCGCGATGTGGTCCAGGTCGAGGCGGGCCCGCTCGTCGTCGACCGCTGTGATCCGCACCTCGATCCAGCTCACCTCGCCGCCCATTTCCCAGGTGGCGGTGAAGCGGTGCGGCGGCTCGCAGCTCTCGACGACGCCGTGGGCGTTGCCCTGGAGCTCGTACTTGCCGTGCAGCCGCAGGTCGCCGGAGATCGGCAGGAACCAGCGGGGGATGCGCTCGGCGTTGGTGCAGGCGTCCCACAGATCCTCGGCCGTCGCCTGGTAGGTCTGGCTGATCGTGGTCACCCGCGCCTCGCCGGCCTCCAGGGTGCGGCTGCCGACCGTGCGCCGCACGGCGTTGATCTGCTCGGTGGCGTCGAACATCAGGTGTTCCTCTCGTCGGGTGGGTCGGCCGGCTCGCGCAGCCGACGTTCGCGTCGGCCTCGGGCCAGCTCGGTGGCGAGTGCCGCCAGGGGTGGTGTCCAGAACCGGCGGAAGTGCTCCAGCCAGCCGTCGACCTCGCGCAGTGGCCGTGGGTCGACCGCGTACAGCCGCCGGGCGCCCTCCGGCCGCACGGTGGCGAAACCGTTGTCCCGTAACACCTTGAGGTGTTGGGACACGGCGGGCTGGGAGATGCCGAACTCGTCGCGGATCACCGCGCTCACCGCGCCGGCGGTCTGCTCGCCGGTGGCGAGCAGCTCCAGGATGCGGCGCCGGACCGGATCGCCCAGCACGTCGAAGGCGTGCACGAGACCTTTATATCAGCAGCGGCTTATTTAAGCCAAGGGTGATGAACCGATCAGCTTGTCCAGCCGGATCGGCAGGTCGCGGACCCGCACACCGGTGGCATGGTGCACCGCGTTGGCGACGGCCGCCGCCGCGCCGACGATGCCGATCTCGCCGATGCCCTTCACCCCGGCCGGGTTCAACTCGTCGTCCCGCTCGTCCAGCCAGTACGCCTCGACGGACTCCACGTCCGCGCAGCCGGTGATGTGATAGGTCGCCAGGTCGTGGTTGACCCAGTCGCCGTACCGCTCGTCGAGCAGGCCCTCCTCGTGCAGGGCCATCGACAGCCCCATCGTCATGCCGCCGACGAGCTGACTGCGGGCCGTCGTCGGGTTCACCACCCGACCGGCCGCGAACACCCCGAGCATCCGGTTCACCCGCACCTCGCCGGTGTCCGCGTCCACCCGCACCTCGACGAACTGCGCCCCGTACGCGTACCGGGGCAGGGCCGGCTGCCCGCCCACCTCCTCGGCGGTGTCGACCGCGACGGTCATCTCCCCGTCCGGCTCCACGCCCTCGCGCAGTTTCCCGACCAGCGCCTGACAGGCCCGGATCACCGCCCAGCTCCAACTGGCGGTGCCCATCGAGCCCCCGGCCACCGGCGCGGACGGCAGAGCGCTGTCACCGATGTGGATCTCCACCCGCTCCGGCGGCACCCCGAGGGCGTCGGCGGCCACCTGCCACATCGCCGTCCGGGCGCCGGTGCCGATGTCGGTGGCGTTGATCCGGACCAGGAAGCTCCCGTCCGGCCGGGCGGTGGCCGAGGCCGACGACGGCCTGGCCCGAGCCGGGTAGCTCGACCCGGCCACCCCCGTGCCGATCAGCCAGCGCCCGTCGCGCCCGGCGCGAGGCGTCGGGTCCCGGTCGGTCCAGCCGAACCGCTGCGCGCCCTCGCGCAGGCAGGCCACCAGATTGCGGCTGGTGAACGGCCGCCCCTGGTCCGGGTCGACCGCCGTGTCGTTGCGGATGCGCAGCTCCACCGGGTCGATGCCGGCGGCGATGGCCAGCTCGTCCATCGCCGACTCCAGGGCGTACGCGCCGGGGCACTCGCCGGGTGCGCGCATCCAGAACGGCGTGGGCACGTCGAGGCGGACCAGTCGGTGCGTGGTGCGGCGGTGGGGTGCGGCGTACATGCTGCGGGTGTAGACGGCGGTCTGCTCGGCGAACTCGTGGATGGTCGAGGTCTGGCTTATCGCGTCGTGGCAGATCGCGGTGAGTCGCCCGTCGGCGTCGGCGGCGAGGCGGACCCGCTGGATCGTGGGCGTGCGGTACCCGACGGGCCCGAAGATCTGCTGACGGGTCAGCGCCAGCTTCACCGGTCGGTCCACGTGCCGGGCCGCGAGGGCGGCCAGCACCACCGAGGACTTGGCGTACCCCTTGCTGCCGAAGCCGCCGCCGACGTGCTCGGCGACCACCCGGATCGACTCCGGGGGCAGCTCGAACAGCTCGGCGAGGGTGGCCCGCACCGGTGACGCGCCCTGCGTGGAGTCGTGCACCAGCAGTCGGCCGTCGCGCCACCGCGCGGTCGTGGCGTGCGGCTCCATCGGGTTGTTGTGGTACGCCGGCGTGCGGTACGTGGCGTCCACCCGCACCGGTGCCGCCGCGTACCCGGCGTCGAAGTCACCCTCGGCGGTGTCCGTCGGATAGCTGGGGTTGACGTGGTCCGGCCGGTACAGGCCGGGGTGGTCGTCGGTGAGCACCGTGCTGTGCGGGCCGGCGTCGTAGTCGATCCGGACCAGCCGGGCGCCCTCGCGGGCCGCCTCCAGGCTGGTGGCCACGACCACTGCGACGTACTGCCCCCGGTAGTGCACCGCCGGCTCCTGCAACAGCCACAGCTCCCGCTCGGGGCCGGGCGCGAGGCGGGGCGCGTTGCCGTAATGCAGGACGGCCAGTACGCCCGGCGACGCGAGCGCCTCGGTGGTGTCGATCCGGGTGATCCGGCCCCGGACCACCGCCGACGGCACCGCCCAGCCGTAGGTGATCCCGTCCACCGGGTACTCCACCGCGTACCGGGCCGTGCCGGTGACCTTCTCTCGGCCCTCCAACCGGGGGTACGCGCGGCCGACGGCGTCGGTGGTCATGACGACGCCAGTTCGCTGAGCGCCCGCACGGTGATGGCCCGGGTCAGCGGCACCTTGAAGCCGTTGTGTCGCAACGGTCGGGCCTCGGCCAGCTCCGCGTCGGCGGCCCGCGCGGCCAGCTCGGGGCTGAACGGTCGGCCCCGCAGCTCCGCCTCGGCCCGGTAGGCCCGCCACGGTCGGTGCGCCACCGCCCCGTACGCCAGCCGCACGTCGCGGACCACGTCCCCGTCGAGGTCCAGCACCGCGGCCACCGAGCCGACGGCGAAGGCGAACGAGGCGCGGTCGCGCACCTTGAGGTACGTCGAGCGGCGTGCGGCCGGCAGCGGTGGCAACCGGACGGCGGTGATCAGGGTGCCCCGGGCCACTGTGGTCTCCCGTTCCGGGTGGGTGCCGGGGGAGCGGTACAGGGCGGCGATCGGGATGTCGCGGGGCCCGTCGGGCTCGTGCACCTCCACCACCGTGTCGAGTGCGGCAAGCGCCACGGCCAGGTCGGACGGGTGGGTGGCCACGCACTGCTCGGACCAGTCCAGCACCGCCAGGTCGCGGTTCTCACCGTGCAGGGCGGCGCAACCGCTGCCCGGCTCCCGCTTGTTGCACGCCTTGCCGGTGTCCTGGAAGTAGACGCAGCGGGTGCGCTGCAACAGGTTGCCGCCGGTGGTGGCCATGTTCCGGAGCTGTCCGGAGGCGGCGGCGAGCAGGGCGCGGGCCAGCACCGGGTAGTCCCGGCGGACCACCGGGTGGGCGGCGAGGTCACTGTTGCGCACTGTCGCGCCGATCCGCAGCCCGCCATCGGGCAACTCCTCGACGGTGTCCAGCGGAAGCCCGGTCACGTCCACCAGCACGTCGGGGCGCTGCACCCCGAGTTTCATCAGGTCCACCAGGTTGGTCCCGCCGCCCAGGTAGGCCGCCTGCGGCTCCGCGCTGAGCACGGCGACCGCGTCGGCCACGTCCGCCGGTCGGTGGTAGCGGAACGCCCTCATGGCGTCGCGGCCGTCTCACGGACGGCCGCCACGATGTGCGGGTACGCGGCGCAGCGGCACAGGTTGCCGGCCATCCGTTCGCGGATCTCCGCGTCGGTCAGCTCGACCGGCCCGCTCAGGTCGTCGGTGACCGCGCTGGGCCAGCCCTGGGCGACCTCGTCGAGCATGCCGCGTGCGGAGCAGAGCTGCCCCGGGGTGCAGTAGCCGCACTGGAAGGCGTCGTGCGCGATGAACGCGGCCTGCAACGGGGACAGGTCGTCCGGCCCGGCCAACCCTTCGACGCTGACCACCGAGCGTCCGTCCAGCGTGACCGCGAAGACCAGGCAGCTCTTCACCCGGCGACCATCGAGCAGCACCGTGCAGGAGCCGCACTGGCCGTGGTCGCAACCCTTCTTCGCCCCGGTCAGGCCGAGGTGCTCGCGCAGCGCGTCGAGCAGTGTGGTGCGGTTGTCAAGCGTCATCGTCCGTGCCGAGCCGTTGACCTCGAACGCCACCCGGGACGAGTGCGGCTCGTCGGTTGTCGTCGCGTTCTCGGGTCCGCCCTGCACCGGCCCAGACTAGCTTTATCGGTACATCTAAGGGCGAATAACGCAAAGCCGTCCGGACGGGGGTGATGCCGGTGATCGCCGGACTGCTGCTCGCCGCCGGGGCCGGTCGGCGCTACGGCCGCCCGAAGGCGCTTGTCGAGCTGGATGGCGAGCCGCTGGTGCGGCGCGCGGTCCGCCTGCTCGGCGACGGCGGTTGCACACCCGTGCACGTGGTGCTCGGCGCGGGCGCCGACGAGGTGCCCGACCTGCCCGGCGCGGTGCCGGTCCGCCACGACCGCTGGCGCGAAGGGCTGGGATCGTCGCTGCGCCGGGGCCTGGCCTCGCTGCCGCCCGACGTGTCGGCCGCGGTCGTGGTCCTCGTCGACCAGCCGCTGCTCAGCCCCGTCGCCATCCGGCGGGTGCGGGCGGCGTACGCCGGCGGTGCGCTGGTCGCGGTCGCCACCTACGCCGGCCGTCCGGGGCACCCGGTCCTGCTGGGTCGGGGCAGCTGGCCGCTGCTGGACAGCTACGCGGTCGGCGACCGGGGTGCCCGCGACCTGCTGCGCGAGCGCCCGGACCTGGTGGTCGAGGTGCCCTGCGACGACGTTGGCGCACCGCTCGACGTGGACACCCCGGCCGACCTGCTGCGGCTGCGCGCCCTCAGCGACGGGTGAGCCAGCGCGGCAACCCCTCGCTCGTCACCGCGTGATAGGTGATCATGAAGATGACGGCGAGCAGGCCCAGCAGCGGATTGACGAACCAGCCGAGCAGACCGCCGAGCGCGTACAGGACCAGGCCGGTCACCGGTCGCAGTCGCTGCCTGCGCACGTACCCGGGACCGACTCCGCGCCGCAGCAGCGCCGGATGCCGGCGCAGGTAGCCGAAGAACACCAGCCAGGGGGCCGACATCAGCGCGGCGGACAGCGCGTACAGGGCGACGGCCGCGCGCTGGTCGTCGGTGTCGCCGTGGGTGAACGCCGACGCCAGCACGGCGGTGGGGAACGGAATGATCACCGCACCGAAGAGCACGCCGAGGTTGATCCAGCTCAGCGTGAGCGTGGTGCCGCGGATCAGCCGCAGCAGCGCGTGATGGTTGAGCCAGAGCACCCCGACGTAGACGAACGACACCACGAAGGCCAGGTAGGAGGCGCCCTCGCCGAGCAGTCCGGTCAGCAACTCGCCCTCGTGGTACTCCGGCACCCGCAACTCGATGACGAGCAGTGTGATGACGATGGCGAACACGCCGTCGCTGAAGGCAGTCATCCGGTCGATGCCGGACACTCGCGCTCCGGCGTCAGGCTGCTCGACCTCGTCGGGTGCTGCGGACATTGCCGCAGGCTAGCGAGTCGCGACGGTGTCGGAGGCGGGTTCGGTCGGACCGGGACGGCGACGGCCGCCCGGGTCGCCACTGCGGCAACCCGGGCGGCCAGCCTCACCGCCCCTGTTCAGGCCACCGGTGTCGCGGCGCCGGTCGCCCCGGCGAGACGCTGGTGGGCGCGGATCAGCTCGGCGTAGCGCAGGCCGCTCGCCTTCACCGTCCGGCGCTGGGTGGCGTAGTCGACGTGCACCAGCCCGAAGCGCTTGTCGTAGCCGTACGCCCACTCGAAGT
This sequence comes from Micromonospora sp. NPDC023888, assembly GCF_040639415.1. Classification (NCBI taxonomy): domain Bacteria; kingdom Bacillati; phylum Actinomycetota; class Actinomycetes; order Micromonosporales; family Micromonosporaceae; genus Micromonospora; species Micromonospora sp. NPDC023888. Next base: position 45,385 of record NZ_JBEZZW010000018.1, read on the forward strand.
TGTCCAGCAGCGACCAGACGAAGTAGCCGGCCAGCGGCACACCCCGGGCCACCGCCGACGCGCACGCCGCCAGGTGCTGCTCCAGGTGGTCGGTGCGCTCCTTGTCCTCCACCGTGCCGTCCGCGGTGACCTCGTCCGGCCACGCCGAGCCGCTCTCGGTGACGATGATCCGGCCGGGCCGGTACTCCTCGTGCACGTCGACGAGCAGCCGCTCCAGCCCGGGCGGGTAGTTCTCCCAGCCCATCGCGGTCTCCACCGAGCCGGGCACCGGCACCTGCCGGGCGTACGGGGCCGGCCCGGTCGGGTCGTCGACCACAAGCTGACGGAAGTAGTAGTTCACCCCGAGGTAGTCGGTGGGCGTGGCGATCACCGCCAGGTCGTCGCCGCGTACCGGCGGCTCGACCCCGTAGGTGGCGATCATGTCGGCCGGGTAGCCGCGTCCGTGGATCGGGTCCAGCCACCACCTGTTGACGTGCCCGTCGGCCCGGCGGGCGGCCGCGACGTCCTCGGGTCGGTCGGTGGCCGCCTCGATCGGGCTGAGGTTGAGCACCAGACCCACCGAGGCCGGCCGGGCGGCGTTGGCCCGGATCGCCTGGGTGGCCAGCCCGTGCCCGAGCAGCACGTGGTGCGAGGTGTGCACCGCGCGGGTCAGGTCCCGCTCGCCGGGGGCCATCTTCCCCTCGAGGTGCCCGATCCAGGACACGCAGAGGGGTTCGTTGACGGTGCTCCAGTCGCCCACCCGGTCACCGAGCCGGGCGGCCACCACCGCCGCGTAGTCGGCGAACGCCTCGGCGGTGGAGCGCTCCGGCCAGCCGCCCCGATCCTGCAACGCCTGCGGCAGATCCCAGTGGTAGAGCGTGACGAACGGCCGGATCCCGTCGGCGAGCAGCTTGTCGACGAGCCGGTCGTAGAAGTCCAGCCCGGCGGCGTTGACCCGCCCGACGCCGTCGGGCATGACCCGGGGCCAGGCCACCGAGAAGCGGTACGCGTCCACGCCGAGCCGGCGCAGCAGCGCCAGGTCCTCCGGCCACCGGTGGTAGTGGTCGCAGGCCACCGCGCCGGTGTCGCCGTTGTCGACGTTGCCGGGGATCGCCGAGAAGGTGTCCCAGATGGACGGCGCCCGGCCGTCGACGTCGACGGCCCCCTCGATCTGGTACGCCGCCGTGGCGACACCCCAGAGGAAGTCGGGTGGCAGCTTGGACAGGTCGGGCACGGGACGGTTCTCCTCTGGGATTGACTGACTCACTTGACCGCGCCGGCGGTGAGGCCGGCGACGAAGTAGCGCTGCAGGGCCAGGAACCCGACGACGACCGGGATGCTGACCACCAGCGAGGCGGCCATGATCTGGTTCCAGTAGACGTTGAACTGGGTGGAGTAGCCCTGGAGGCCGACGGCCAGGGTGCGGCTGCCCTCGTCGGTCATCACCGAGGCGAAGAGCACCTCGCCCCAGGCGGTCATGAACGCGTACACGGTGACCGCCACGACGCCGGGCACGGCGGCCGGCAGGATGACCTGGAACAGGGTGCGCAGCGGCCCGGCCCCGTCGACCTGCGCCGCCTCGTCCAGCCCTCGGGGGATCGAGTCGAAGTAGCCGACCAGCATCCAGATCGAGAACGGCAGCGAGAAGGTCAGGTAGGTGATCACCAGGCCGGTACGGCTGGCGTACAGCTCGATGCCTGTGGCGTTGCCCAGGTTGACGTAGATGAGGAACAGCGGCAGCAGGAACAGGATGCCGGGGAACATCTGGGTGGACAGCACCGTCACCGTGAAGACGCCCCGGCCCCGGAACCGGTACCGGCTGACCGCGAACGCCGCGAAGATGGCCACCGCCACCGAGCAGACCGCCGCGATGCTCGACACCACGAGGCTGTTCACCAGGTACCGGGCCAGTGGCACGGTGCTCCACATGTCCACGAACGGTTGCAGCGTGGGCCGGCTCGGCCACCAGGTGAAGCCGTTCTGCACGTCCTGCAACGGCTTCGCCGCGGAGGTGACCATCACGTAGAGCGGGATGACGACGAAGAGGGTGAGCAGGGTCAGCACGATGCGCCGACCCCAGCGCTCACCGGCGGTCTCACGCATGGTCGTCCCTCCGACGGTTGGTGATCAGCAGGTAGGCGGCCGAGACGATCATCAGGAACAGCAGCAGCGCCACCGACATGGCCGAGCCGGAGCCGAAGTCCCAGGTCTTGAAGGAACTGCGGTAGATGTGGATGGAGATGAGGTCGGCCTGCTGGGGGGCGGAGCCGCCGAAGAGCACGAACGGGGTGTTGAAGTCGTTGAAGGTCCACAGGAACAGCACCAGCAGCAGCACCAGGTTCACCGGCCGCAGCATCGGCAGGGTGACCGAGCGCAGCCGACGCCAGAACCCGGCGCCGTCGATCGCGGCGGCCTCGTACAGCTCGCCGGGCACGTTCTGCAGACCGGCCATCAGGCAGAGGAACGCGAACGGCCAGTTGCGCCACACCGACACCACCAGCAGCGACCAGAAGCTGTTGTCACCGATGAGCCAGAACGGCCGCTCGTTGAGCAGCCCGAGCTGGTCGACCAGGACGTGGTTGACCAGGCCGGTGTCGCGTTGCAGCAGGAAGCTCCAGGTGATCACCGCGGCGTAGACCGGCAGGGCGTACGGGGTGAGGAAGAGCGCCCGCAGGATCGCCCGGCCCCGGAACGGCCGTTGCAGGACGACCGCCGCCGCGATGCCGAGCAGCCAGGCGAACCCGACCGAGAGCAGGCTGTAGGCCAGGGTGATCCAGAACGAGTGCAGCAGTTCCTTGCCGGCGGCGCTGTTGAGGTTGAGCGTCGCCCGGTAGTTCTCGAACCCGACGAAGGGCGCGGTGGACCAGTCGCGGATGTGGAACTGGGTCAGCTCCAGCAGGCTCATCCAGACCCCGACCACCATCGGGATCACGTGGATGGCGAGTTCCAGCACGATGGCCGGCGCGAGCAGCAGGTACGGCAGGAGTGAGCGGCGGGGGCCGCGGGGCCGGCGGTCCGGCCGCCGGGCCGGTGATCCGGCCCGGGGTTCGCGCCGGTCGGCGTCCGGCGCGGTGGTGCTGGTTGCCATCGGGGTCCTCTCGGAGGCGGTGGCCGTGGTCAGGCTCAGCACCTGACCACGGCCACCGGTGACGCCTGGGTCAGCGCATCTTCTGCTGCGCGTCGGTCAGCTTCGCCTTCACCGAGGCCTCGGTGACGGGCTTGCCGCTGGCCGCGTCCGCGAACAGCTCCTTCATCGCGGTGCCGACCAGGGTCTCGAAGGTGCTCTCCTCGGGCACCTGCGGAAGCGGGGCCGCGGTGGTGACCAGGGTCTCCTGGATGTTCTTCTGCTCCGTGGCGCTGAACGCCGGGTCGGAGCCCGCGGTCTTCACCGCCGGCAGCGAGCCGTACGTCTTGTTGAGGAGGGTCTGCTCCTCGTCGCTGGTCATGAACTTGACGAAGCTCAGCGCGCCGTCCTTGTTCTTGGTGTGCTTGAAGACCGCCATGTTGATGCCGGCGACCATGCTGTTGACCTTCTTGCCGCCGGCCGGCGGGTTGGCCAGGAACGGCACCGGGGCCACCCCGTACGCGTCGGCGGGCATGTTCTGCGTCTTGAGGTTCGAGCCGGCGGACTGCCACAGCAGCATGGCGGCCTTGCCGTTGGCGAAGTCGGAGACCGACTGGTTCTGCGCGTACTCCGCGTTGCTCGGGTTGGTGATCTTGTCGGCGGCCATGAAGTCGATGTACCGCTTGATCGCCGAGACGTTCTGCGGGGTGTCGAAGGTCGGCTTGCCGGCCGAGTCGAACCACTCGCCGCCGTACTGCTGGCTGAAGGTGAACGCGTGGTGGGCGTTCTCCGACGGGTTGGCGCCCTCGATCGCCAGGCCCCACTTGCCGCCGGTGCTCAGCTTCTTGCCGGCCTCGGCGAGCTGCTCCCAGGTGGTCGGCGGCGCGGTGATGCCGGCGTCGGCGAACGCCTTCTTGTTGTAGTACAGGCTGTACGCCATGCTGTAGAGCGGCACGGCGGCCGGCGGCTTGCCGGGGGCGCCGGCGGCGGCGAGCGCGGCGGGCACGATCCGGTCCTTGCCGCCGACGGCCTGCAGGGTGGCGTCGTCGAACTCGACGAGCGCGCCGGTGGCCTGCAACGACGCCGACCAGGTGTTGCCGATGTTGACCACGTCCGGGCCCTTGCCCGAGGTGGCGGCCGCGAGCAGGCGGTTGAGCAGGTCCGACCAGGGGACCACCTCGACGGTGACCTTGATCCCGGTCTGCTTCTCGAACTTGTCCAGCTCGGGCTGGAGGGTCGCCTTGTCGGCCTCCAGGCTGGCGCCCTGGTTGCTGGCCCAGTAGGTGAGCGTCTTGGGCGAGGCGGCGGAGTCGTCGCCGGAGCCGCCGCAGGCGGTCAGCGAGGCGGCGGCCAGTACGGCGGCGGTGAATATCCCGAGGTGTCGTCTCGACACGGGTCAGCCCTTCCGGTGCGTGGTGGGGGTCCGCCGACCTCCGTCGCCGATAGGGGTCGGGGCGACGGGCGGTCGGCTGCGGACAGGGGTTCGGGGGTGCGCCGTCGGGGTCCGTCGGCGTTTCCCGGGAGTTACATCACGGCTTAATTTATGTCGTCATTAAAGTGGCTGGTCGGTGGGTCGTCAAGCACGAGGCGGTTACAGTCGCCTCGAACGGCCGACGGGAACGAGGTGACGAGTGGAGCTGGCGCGTGCCACCAACCGCAGCGTGCGGCTGCGCAACCGGTCCGCCCTGCTGACCAAGCTCTTCCTCGACGGTCCGCTCACCCGGCAGGACCTGGTGCGCAGCACCGGGCTGAGTCAGCCGGCGGTCAGCAACGTGGTGGCCGACCTGATCGACGAGGGGCTGGTCGCCGAGGCCGGAGCCGCCGAGTCCGACGGCGGTCGACCCAGCATGCTGCTGCGGATCGCGCCCCGTTTCGCCTTCGTGGTCGGCGTGGACGTCGGCGAGACCCGGGTCCGGGTGGAGTTGTTCGACTTCGCGATGACCCTGCTGGCCAGCATCGAGTACCCGCTCGACCCGGCCCGGACCGAGCCCGACCTGGTGGCCGGGCACGTGCTTGCCGGCATCGACGCGGTGACCGGGCAGGCGCAGGTGGCCCCCGGCGACGTGCTCGGCGTCGGCATCGGCGTCTCCGGGGTGGTGGAGCAGGGCGTCGAGGCCGTCGTGCACGCCCAGGCCCTCGGCTGGGACCGGGTGCCGCTGGAGCGGCTGATCAACGCGGGCACCGACCTGCCCCTGCACATCGACAACGGCGCGAAGACCCTCGGCCAGGCCGAGATGTGGTTCGGCGCCGGCCGGGGCGCCCGGCACGCCGTCTTCGCGCTCGTCGGCTCCGGCGTGGGCGCGTCGGTGGTGACCGGCGGCGCCACCTACCGGGGCGCGTCCAGCAGCGCGGGGGAGTGGGGGCACACCACCCTGGTGTACGGCGGCCGGGCCTGCCGGTGCGGCGCGCGCGGCTGCCTGGAGGCGTACGTGGGCGCGGAGGCGATCATCGACCGCTACCGGGAGGCGCGCCGAGGTCGACAGGTGCCGGGCGAGGACGAGGAGTCCCAGCTCGCCGCGCTCGTCGCCGCCGCCGACACCTCGGTGACCGCCCGACGGGTGCTGGACGAGACCGCCGGCTACCTCGGCGCGGGCGTGGCGAACCTGATCAACCTGTTCAACCCGGAGCGGGTGGTGCTCGGCGGCTGGGCGGCGATGGCGCTCGGCGACCTGCTGCCGGCCGTCCGCGAGGCCGCCGGCCGGCAGGCGTTGCGCCAACCGTTCGAGCAGGCGTCGATCGAGCTGTGCCGCCTCGGCGTGGACGCGGTGGCGTTGGGTGCCGCCACGCTGCCGATCGCCCGCTTCCTCACCGAGGGCGGCATCCGCCGCTGAGCGGGGACGACGGCAGCGCCGACGGCGAATTACACAAAAAGAATCCTCGGGATAAATAACGAAGTTATAGATCGATGTCTTGACGCCGTCGCAATCTCGCCGCAACACTCCTACGAGAGCGCTCTCCGGCCCGCGGCGTCGCATCGGCGGCACCACCCACGGCACCACGGGGCGAGCCCGATCCCACCCTCGCGGCATCCGTAACCCCCTATCGACAGGCGATGTCATGACATCTCATGCAACATCCGTACGCCCGCGTCCCCGACGGGCCGTTCGACACCTGCTCGTCGGACTCACCGTGGCCCTCGTCGCGGCGCTCACGCCGGCCGGCCCCAGCACCCCCGCGCAGGCCGCGCCCACCCTGCTCTCGCAGGGCCGCCCGGCCACCGCCTCGTCCACCGAGAACGCCGGCACCCCCGCCAGCGCCGCCGTGGACGGCAACACCGGCACCCGCTGGGCCAGCGCGTTCAGCGACCCGCAGTGGCTCCAGGTCGACCTGGGTGCCCGGGCCACCATCAGCCAGGTGAACCTGCTCTGGGAGGGCGCCTACGGGCGGGCCTTCCAGCTCCAGACCTCCGACGACGGCGCCACCTGGACCACCATCTACTCGACCACCACCGGCACCGGCGGCACCCAGAACCTCACCGTCACCGGCGCCGGCCGCTACGTCCGGATGAACGGCACCGCCCGGGGGACCGCCTACGGCTACTCGCTCTGGGAGTTCCAGGTCTACGGCGAGACCGGCGGCAGCACGCCGACCTGCGGCAGCACCAACGTCGCGCAGGGCAGCCCCGCCACCGCGTCGTCCACCCAGGATGCCGGCCTCGCGGCGTCCGCCGCCGTCGACGGCAACACCGGCACCCGGTGGGCCAGCGCCGCCAGCGACCCGCAGTGGCTGCGCGTCGACCTGGGCAGCACCCGCACGATCTGCCGGGTGGTGCTCACCTGGGAGGCCGCGTACGCGAGGGCCTTCCAGCTCCAGACCTCGCCCGACGGTGCCACCTGGACCACGATCTACTCGACCACCACCGGCGCCGGCGGCACCCAGTCGCTGACCGTCAGCGGCAGCGGTCGCTACCTGCGGATGTACGGCACCTCACGAGCCACCACCTACGGCTACTCGCTGTGGGAGCTGGCGGTGAACACCACCGGAGGGACCAGTGAGCCGCCGGTCGACGGGACCGACCCGCGCAACCCGAACCTCGGGCCGAACACGTTCGTCTTCGACCCGAGCACCCCGACGTCGACCATCCAGAGCCGACTGAACACCCTCTTCACCCAGCAGGAGACCAACCAGTTCGGCCCGCAGCGCTACGCGGTGCTGTTCAAGCCCGGCACCTACACCGCCGACGTGAACCTCGGCTTCTTCACCCAGGTCGCCGGCCTCGGGATGAGCCCGGACGACGTCAACCTCAACGGCCACGTCCGCACCGAGGCGTTCTGGATGGGCGGCAACGCCACCCAGAACTTCTGGCGGTCCGCGGAGAACCTCTCGGTCACCCTGCCCGCGGGGCAGACCGTGGAACGGTGGGCGGTGTCCCAGGCCGCGCCGTACCGCCGGATGCACCTGCGCGGCGGGCAGAACCAGATCCAACTCTGGAACGGCGGCGACGGCTGGTCCAGCGGTGGACTGCTGGCCGACACCCGCATCGACGGGCTGGTCGTCTCCGGCTCGCAGCAGCAGTGGTACTCCCGCAACAGCGAGTTCGGCAACGGCTGGACCGGCTCGGTGTGGAACATGGTCTTCCAGGGTGTCAACGGCGCTCCCGCGCCGAGCTTCCCCAACCCGTCGCACACCGTCATCGCGCAGACCCCGCAGGTACGCGAGAAGCCGTTCCTCTACGTCGACGGCACCGGCGAGTACCGGGTGTTCGTGCCGGCGCTGCGCACCAACTCGACAGGCACGAGCTGGTACAACAAGACCCCGGCCGGCTCGTCCATCTCGCTGTCGCAGTTCTTCGTCGTCCAGCAGGGCACCAGCGCGGCCACCATCAACGCGGCCCTCGCCCAGGGCAAGCACCTGCTCTTCACCCCGGGCGTGCACCACGTCACCGAGCCGATCCAGGTCAACCGGGCCGACACGGTGGTCCTCGGCCTCGGTCTGGCCACCATCCAGGCCGACAACGGCAGCGTCGGGATGCGGGTGGCCGATGTGGACGGCGTCAAGGTCGCCGGCCTGATGTTCGAGGCCGGCACGACCAACTCGCCGGTGCTGATGGAGGTGGGGCCGTCCGGTTCGTCGGCGAGCCACGCCAGCAACCCGACCTCGCTGCACGACGTGTTCTTCCGGATCGGCGGACCACACGTCGGCAAGGCCACCAACACGCTCACCGTCAACAGCGACAACGTGATCGGTGACCACATGTGGCTGTGGCGGGCCGACCACGCCGCCAGCGGCGTACCGACCGGGTGGACGCTCAACACCGCCGACACCGGGCTCACCGTCAACGGCGACAACGTCACCATGTACGGCCTCTTCGTCGAGCACTACCAGAAGTACCAGACCGTCTGGAACGGCAACGGCGGCCGGACGTACTTCTACCAGAACGAACTGCCGTACGACGTGCCGAACCAGGCGGCCTGGATGAACGGGTCGACCCGGGGCTACGCCGCGTACAAGGTGGCCGACTCGGTGACCAGTCACCAGGCGTTCGGGCTGGGTAGCTACAGCTACTTCAACGTCAACCCCGCGGTGGTCGAGGAGCGGTCCTTCGAGGTGCCCACCAACCCGAACGTGCGCTTCACCAACATGGTCACCGTCTCCCTCGGTGGCGTCGGCACCATCAACCGGGTGATCAACAACGCCGGTGGCACCGCGAACGCGGCAAACCAGACGGTGTACCTGACCACCTACCCCTGACCGGTGCGCCCGCGCCGGCTCGGTCCTCCGTGACCGGGTCGGCCGGGTAGCACCCAGGGCCGTGGCCGGCCCGGTCCCGCCGAGACCGGGCCGGCTCCGGTCGTGCCGCTCAGGCGGCCAGCACCTCCGCCGCCGCCCGCTCACCGGCGCGCACAGCGCCCTCCAGGTAGCCAGTCCAGCGGGTGGCCGTTTCGGTGCCCGCCCAGTACACCCGCCCCACCGGTGCCCGCAGGTGCGGGCCGTACGTCCGCCACGTGCCCGGGGTCAGCGCACCGGAGAAGCAGCCCCGGGTCCACTCCTCGGCCGACCAGTCGTACTCGACGAGGTCCACCGGGTCCTCAGCGCGTGGCCCGACCACGCCGGCGAACGCCTCCAGCAGGCATCGCCGACGTCGCGCGGGGGACATGCCGCGAAGCGCGGCGGCATCGGTGGAGTAGCTGAACCCGGTCAGCACCCCGAGCGGCGAGGTGGGGGTGGAGTTGTCGACAGTCTCGGTGAGCGGACCGGCGCTGCTGGTGGCCACCCCGGAGCGCCCGCCGACACGCCAGAACGGCTCCGGGTAGATGGCGTGCACCTTCAGCGCCGAACCCATCGGCATGCGCTGGGTGAGCCCGTCACGCAGCGGGGGCAGCGGCGGGTCGTACCTGATCCGGCCAGCCAACGCCGGGGCCAGCGCCACCACCACGGCGTCGCCGTCGACGCGCCCGGTATTGGTCCACGCCGTCGCGCCGTCGACGGTCTGTTCGATGGCCCGCACCGGCGCGGCCAGCGTCAGCGCGCCCGGCGGCAGGGCGGTGGCCATCCGCTCGGCCAACGCCGGCGGCCCACCGACGATCCGGTCCTGTTGCGCGCCGCCGGCCATCCCCAGCAACGGCCCGCTCCCGCCGGCGCTGCGCAGGTAGAACAGCAGGTGCAACAGGGACAGCTCGTCCGGGCCGGTGGCCAGCAGCCCGCCGGCCAGCAGCCGCCCCAGGTAGTCGGCGGTGTCGTCGTCCCCGGCCATGGTGGCGAGCCACCCGCCGAGGGTCGTCCGGTCCCACCGTGCGGCCTCCGGCGTCGTCCAGGGTGCGGCCGGGTCCAGGCGTGCGGCGTACTCGTCGAGCAGGCCGAGTAGCTGGCCCACCTGTGCCGGCGGCTCGGCCCGGCGCTCACCGGACCAGAGCAGGGTGGGCGCGCCGACCGATGCCGAGGCGAAGGTGGCCAGCCCGTGCTCGGCGACCAACGCGTACATCCGGTCCTGGGTCGGGCCGATCCACTGCGCCCCCAGGTCGATTTGTGTGAGCTCGGGCAGCCACCGGGTCAGCACCCGACCGCCCACCCGGTCGCGTGCCTCCAGCACCCGCACCTGGGCGCCGGCGCGGGTGAGCGCCAGTGCGGCTGCGAGACCGGAGAAGCCGGCGCCGACCACGATCACCCGTAAGCCGTCGACCACACCGGGTTCTACCCACAACCGTCGCAGGCATGACTACCGGCTCCGGTTGCGGCAACGGCGGGCCGTACCCCTGTCCCTGGTCCTTTGCTCTGCACCCGCCGATGCGACACCCCTGCCTGCCTGCCTGCGCACCCGTCGCGTCCGCGGGTGCAGAGCAAAGGGCGCCAACACCGGGCAGGGCCGGGCCTTCCCGGGCCGGACGCCGAGAATTTTCCGGCGGTCTGTCGATCCGGGCGGTGGCCGATCGTGTGGAGGATGAGAGGTCGGCGACGGGCCGGCCCCCCGCGAGGAGGAACGATGACGTTGTACCTGCTCAGCCTTCACCAGCCGCAGGGTGAGTTGCCCCCGGAGCCGGAGTTCCTGGCCGGGGTGATGCGTCAACTCGGCGAGCTGCGCGCCGAGTTGGCATCCACCGGCTCGTGGGTCTTCGGCCAGGGGCTGCACGGCCCGGAGACCGCCACCGTGCTGCGCGCCCGCGACGGCGACGTCCTGGTCACCGACGGCCCGTTCGCCGAGGGCAAGGAGTACCTGGGCGGCATCACGATCATCGACGTGCCCGACCTGGACGCAGCGCTGGACGTCGGTCGCCGCTACGCGCTGGCCACCACGCTGCCGATCGAGGTGCGCCCCTTCCAGGGCGGGGCCGGAGACTGACAGTGCCGGATGTGGAGGCGGTGTTTCGCGCGGAGTACGGGCGCGCGGTCGCCGTTCTGGTTCGCCTCCTCGGCGACATCGACCTCGCCGAGGAGGCCGTGCAGGAGGCTTTCGCCGTCGCGCTGGCGCGCTGGCCGACGACCGGCCCGCCGCCCAGTCCGGCCGGTTGGATCATCACGACGGCCCGTAACCGGGCGATCGATCGGCTGCGCCGAGAGGCGGCCCGGGCCGAGCGGCACGATCAGGCGGCCCTGTTGTTCGCCGCCGACGGACCCGTCGAGGAGGGACCCGTGCGCGACGACCGACTCCGCCTGATCTTCACCTGTTGCCATCCGGCGCTCGCCCCGGCGACCCGGGTCGCGCTCACCCTGCGCCTGCTCGGTGGGTTGAGCACCACCGAGATCGCCCGGGCCTTCCTGGTGCCCGAGGCGACCATGGCGCAGCGGCTGGTTCGGGCCAAGTCGAAGATCCGCAACGCGCGGATCCCGTACCGCGTGCCGGGCGACGCCGACCTGCCCAACCGGCTGCACGCGGTGCTCGCGGTGCTCTACCTGATCTTCAACGAGGGGTACACGGCCAGCGCCGGCCGACAGCTCGTCCGCGCCGAACTGTGCGTCGAGGCGATCCGGCTGACCCGTCTGCTGGTCGAGCTGATGCCGGACGAGCCGGAGGCGCTCGGTCTGCTCGCGCTGATGCTGCTCACCGAGTCCCGCCGCGAGGCGCGGACCGACGCCGAGGGTGCGTTGGTGGCGCTGCCGAACCAGGACCGGGGCCGGTGGGACGGCGAGCTGATCACCGAGGGGCAGGCGCTGGTGCGCCGCTGCCTGCGCCGCGACCAGCCCGGGCCGTACCAGATCCAGGCCGCGATCGCCGCCGTGCACAGCGCCGCGCCGCGCAGCGCCGACACCGACTGGGCACAGATCCTCCAGCTGTACGACCAGCTGATGGTGGTCGCCCCCAGCCCGGTGGTGGCGCTGAACCGGGCCGTCGCGCTCGCCGAGGTGGCCGGCCCGGCGATGGGGCTGGCCGAGGTGGACCGGCTCGACCTGGACGGCTACCACGTGCACCACGTGGTCCGCGCCGACCTGCTCGCCCGGCTCGGTCGGGACGCGCAGGCCGTCGAGGCGTACCGGACAGCCGTCGCCCTGACGGACAACGCGGCCGAACGGGCCTTCCTCACCGCCCGCGCGGCGGCCCTGGCGGCCCGCTGAGCGGGCGTTTGCCGCCGGGCCGGGCCGGGAAACCGAGGCGCCGGCCGCAGCAGTGGAGGGGAGGCGCCATGGCGTACCGTTCGGCGACCGCCGGCACCGTGCCCGACCTGTCCACCCTCACGCTCGGCGTCGAGGAGGAGTTCCTGCTGCTCGACCCGGACAGCGGGCGCAACCTGCCGGTGGCCGACCAGGTGCTGGCCGCGCTGCGCGGCCCCGCCCGGGACCAGAGCCGCCAGGAGTTCCGGCACAGCATGGTGGAAATGGTCACCCCGGTCTGCGCCGACCTCGGCGAGCTGCGCGCGCACCTGGTGGCGCTGCGCCACTCCGCCGCCGAGGCCGCCACGGCGGCCGGGGCCCAGCTCGTGGCGATCGGCGCCACCCCGGTGGCCGAACCGCACCGGACGGTGCCCGACGAGCCGCGCTACCACGCGATGTCGCGCCGGTACGGCCCGGTCGCGCACGACCCGGCGGTGTGCGGCTGCCACGTCCACGTCGGGCTGCCCGACCGGGAACTGGCCGTGCAGGTCTGCAACCACCTACGGGTGTGGCTGCCGGTGGTGCAGGCGATCACCACCAACTCGCCACTGCAGGACGGGCACGACACCGGCCACGCCAGCTGGCGGTCGATGCAGCTCGAACGGTGGCCCAGCATCGGTCCGACGCCGTACTTCGACTCCGCCGCCGACTACGACCGGACCGTCGACGAGCTGATCGCCGCCGGCATCATGCTCGACCCGGCGATGGTCTACTGGTACGCCCGACCGTCGTCGGCCTACCCGACGGTGGAGATCCGGGTGGGCGACGTCTGCCCGGACGTGGACGACGCCGTGCTGGTCGCCGCGCTGGTCCGGTCGCTCGTCGCCACCCTCGCCGACGACGTACGCGCCGGGGTGACCGCCCCGCCCATCCGCGACTGCCTGGTCGCCGCCGCGCACTGGCGGGCCGCCCACGACGGCCTCGACGGCGAGCTGATCGACCTGCGTGCCGGCGGCACCCGGCCGGCCTGGGCACTCGTCGACGAGCTGATGGCGGTGATCGCTCCGGCCCTGCTGCGCCACGGCGACCTGGGGTACGTGTTGGCGCAACTGGCCCGGTTGCGCCGCGACGGCACCGGCGCGACCCGGCAGCGCCGGGTGCTGGCGCGCACCGGTGACCTGCGCGCCGTCCTCGACGACCTGGCCGCCCGCACGACCGCCGGGTGATCGGCGGCGCTCAGCGGATGTCGTGCGTCTGTAGCCACAGCTCCAGCAGGCCGAGCTGCCACAGCTTGTTGCTGCCGGCCGCCGCCTCGGCCCGGTCCGGCTCGGCGAGCAGGCGCGCCACGTACTCCGGGCGGAACAACCCTCGCTCCCGCGCGACCGGCGCCTGCAACGCCTCGGCGACCATCTCGCGCACCGGGCCAGCCACGGTGCGCAGCGCCGGCACCGGGAAGTAGCCCTTGGGACGGTCGATCACCTCGGCGGGCAGCACCTCCCGGGCGACCTCCTTGAGCACGCCCTTGCCGCCCTGGGCGACCTTGTGCTGCGGTGGGCAGTGCGCCGCCAGGGCGACCAGATCCTGGTCGAGGAACGGCGTGCGCACCTCCAGGCCCCACGCCATGCTCATGCTGTCCACCCGCTTGACCGGGTCGTCGGGAAGCATCAGGTGGGTGTCCAGGCGCAGCACCGCGTCCAGCGCGGTCTGCGCCCCGGGCGCGGCCAGGTGCTCGGTGAGCAGCTCCCGGCTCGCGTCGTGCTCCAGCGCGTACGCCGGGCCGACGATGGCGCGCAGCTCGTCGTGGTCGCGGTCGAAGAACGCGGCGGCGAACGTCTCGGCGGCGCTGTGCCGGGGCGCCTCGCTGAGCGGCTGGTGGTAGCCGTAGCCGGCGAACACCTCGTCGGCGCCCTGCCCGGACTGCGCCACCTTGACATGCCGCGCCACCTGCTCGGAGAGCAGGTGGAAGGCGACCACGTCGTGGCTGCCCATCGGCTCGGTCATCGCCAGCACGGCACGTCGGACCGCGGGCATCAGATCGTCGTCGGCCAGCCGGATCCGGTGGTGGTCGGTGTCGTACGCGCGGGCCACCAGGTCCGAGTAGTGGAACTCGTCGCCGGACTCGCCGTCCCTACTGTCGAAGCCGATGCTGAACGTACGCAGGTGCTGCTGGCCGGCCTCGGCGAGCAGCGCCACGATCAGGCTGGAGTCCAGTCCACCGGAGAGCAGCACGCCGACCGGTACGTCGGCGACCAACCGTCGGCGTACCGCGGTGCGCAGCGCGTCCCCGACGGCGGCCCGCCAGTCCGCGGCGTCCATTCCCGCGTCGGCGGGTTCCCGCACGTAGTCGGGTCGCCAGTACACCTCCTCGCGGCTGCGCCCGTCCGCCTCGATCACCCGCAGGGTGGCCGGCGGCAGCTTGCGCACACCGCGCAGCACGGTCCGCGGCGCGGGCACGATGGAGTGCCAGGAGAGGTAGTGGTGCAGCGCCACCGGGTCGATGCCCGTGTCCACGTCGCCGGCCCGCAACAGCGCGGGTAGGGTGGAGGCGAACCGCAGCCGCCCGGGCGCCTCGGCGAGATAGAGCGGTTTGATGCCGAGCCGGTCGCGGGCCAGGATCAGCCGCCGCCGCACCCGGTCGACAAGCCCGATCGCGAACATGCCGACCAGGTGGTCGACGAAGCGTTCACCCCAGTGCGCGTACGCGACCAGGATGACCTCGGTGTCGCTTGTGGAGTGGAAGGCGTACCCGGCGTTCTGCAGCTCCTCGCGCAGCTCCGGGTAGTTGTAGACGCAGCCGTTGAAGACCAGCGCCAGGCCCAGGTCGTCGCGGACCATCGGCTGCCCGCCCGCGTCGGACAGGTCGATGATGGTCAGCCGGCGGTGCCCGAGGGTCACCCAGCCGTCGGCGAACAGGCCCTCGTCGTCGGGGCCGCGTGAGCGCATCGCCTCGGTCATCCGGGTGACCGCCGCCGCGTCGGGTGACCGGCCGTCGAAGCGGGCCTCCCCGCTGATCCCGCACATCAGCCGGGGCGGTGGTTCGGGTGTGGCACCAGCGACACAGTGTCCTCCTGTCACCTTCCCCAAAACGGGGCCGCTGGCTACCCGAGCCCGGTGTGGGTAAACCCGTGGTCAGGCGCGCAGGGTACGCAGGATGCGGGCCAGTTCGGCCCGGTCGGTGTCGTTGAGGTGGCCGAAGAAGCGGTCGGCCTCGGCCCGGCGGGCGGTCCGGATGGCGGCGCCGACGCGCCTGCCCTCCTCGGTCAGCGCGACAAGGGTGGCCCGCCGGTCGGCCGGGTCGGGTCGGCGTTCGACGAGCCCACGGGTCTGCAGGTCGTCGACGACCTCGGTTGCCGAACGGGCCGCGATGCGCAGGTGCTCGGCGAGCGTGCCGGGGCGTACCTCACCGTGGCGGCCGAGCACACCGAGGGCTCGGGACTGGCTGGGGGTGATCTCCCAGGGGGCCAACGACTCCTGGGTCTGCCGACGCAGACGGGACGCCACGGCCCAGAACGTCTCGGCCAGGCTGTCGTCGTCGCCAGTCCCGGTGGTGTCCGCGGTCACCGGAATACCGTAGCAGCCAATGCGGTTGTTCCCTCATGTTGAGGTAACCTCAGCATATTCGAACGAGAGGTAGTGCCCCTTGGAACCCACCCCGATGGGCCGCGACCGCGGCCACCGTGCCCTCAGTGCCGAAGAGAAGACCCAGGCCCGCCAGGTGTCGCTACGTCGCATCGGCCGCCTGTTCACCCCCCACCGGCCCGCGCTGGCCGTGGTCACCGTGATCATCGTGCTCTCCTCGATCATCGCGATGGCGACTCCCTTCCTCCTGCGTACCGTGATCGACCGCGCCCTGCCGCAGCGCGACGTGACCCTGCTGGTCTGGCTGGTCCTCGGCATGGTCGCCGTCGCGGCCGTGACCTCCGCCCTCGGCGTCGTGCAGACCTGGATCTCGACCCAGGTCGGGCAGCGGGTCATGCACCGGCTGCGCACCGACGTCTTCAGCCACCTCCAGCGCCAGTCGCTGGGCTTCTTCACCCGCACCCGCACCGGCGAGGTGCAGTCCCGGATCACCAACGACATCGGGGGCATGCAGTCGGTGGTCACCTCCACCGCCACCGCCGTCGCCGCCAACCTCACAACAGTGGTCGCCACCGCTGTCGCGATGGTCGCGCTCTCCTGGCAGCTCTCCCTCGTCTCGCTCGTGGTGCTGCCGCCGGCGATCTGGCTGACCCGCCGGGTCGCCCGGATGCGCCGCGAGATCACCGCCCAGCGGCAACGCGAACTCGCCGACCTCAACGTCACAGTCGAGGAGGGCCTGTCGATAAGCGGTGTGCAGCTCGCCAAGACCCTCGGCACCGGCCCCGCGCTGATCGACCGGTTCGCCGCCTCCTCCGAACGACTCGTCGACCTGGAACTGCGCAGTGAGCTGGCCGGTCGCTGGCGGATGGCCTCGATGAGCATCATCTTCGCCGCCGTACCGGCGGTCATCTACCTCGCGGCCGGGCTACCGGGCACCGCCGGCACCCTGAGCATCGGCACCCTCGTCGCGTTCACCGCCCTGCAGGGCGGTCTGTTCCGGCCGCTGATGGGCCTGCTCAACGTGGGCGTGTCGCTGACCGCGTCGCTGGCGCTCTTCGCCCGGATCTTCGAATACCTCGACCTGCCTGTCGACGTGGCCGACCCCGCCGAGCCGGTCCACCTCGACCCCACCCGGGTACGCGGACACCTGCGCCTGGAGGACGTCACCTTCGGCTACCCGGGCAGCGACACCGCCGCCCTCGCCGGGATCACCCTGGACGTGCCCGCCGGCACCAGCCTCGCCCTGGTCGGCGAGACCGGCTCCGGCAAGAGCACCCTCGCCGGACTGGTCAGCCGGCTGCACGACCCGACCGGCGGTCGGGTCACCATCGACGGCGTCGACCTGCGCGACCTGCGTCTGGCCGACCTGGCCGCGATCGTCGGCGTGGTCAGCCAGGAGACGTACCTGCTGCACACCACCGTCCGGGAGAACCTGCGCTACGCCCGGCCGGGAGCCACCGACACCGAGATCGAGGACGCCGCCCGCGCCGCCCAGATCCACGACCTCATCGCCGGGCTTCCCGACGGGTACGACACCATGGTCGGCTCCCGCGGCCACCGGTTCTCCGGCGGTGAGAAGCAACGGCTCGCCATCGCCCGTACGCTGCTGCGCGACCCCCGCATCCTGGTCCTCGACGAGGCCACCAGCGCGCTGGACACCGAGACCGAGCGGGCCGTGCAGCGGGCGTTCGACGTGCTCGCCGAGGGGCGTACCACGATCACCATCGCCCACCGGCTGTCCACAGTGCGCGACGCCGACCAGATCGCGGTGCTCGACCACGGGCGGATCGTCGAGGCCGGCACCCACGACAGCCTGCTCGACCGCAACGGGCGCTACGCCACCCTGGCCGCCTGAGCCGGCTCCGGCCCTGGGCGAAAGCGGCATATAGCATGATTGGGGCGTGAACGCCCAAAAGGATCCTCCGCCGCTGACCCGTCAGCCGGGCCGGTTGGTGGCCTTCAGCGATGGAGTCTTCGCCATCGCCGTGACGCTGCTCGTGCTGGAGATCCAACCGCCACCGGACTTCGGGCACCTCCTACGAGGCCTCGGGGCGCTCTGGTCGTCGTACCTGGCCTACGCGCTGAGCTTCCTGCTCATCGGGCAGGTGTGGGTCAACCATCACGTCATGTTCGACTACGTCCGACACGTCGACCGGGGAATCCTGTTCCTCAACACACTGCTGCTGATGGTCATCGCGTTCCTCCCGTTCTCCACGTCGCTCCTCGCCGGCGCGCTCCGCGCGGAGCAGGGACTGCGGACCGCGGTCCTCGTCTACGGCAGCACACTGTGGACCGCCGCGGCCCTGTTCAACATCATCTGGTGGTATCTGCGCCGCGCCACACTGCTGGCCCCCACCCTCGGCGCCGTCGGCGTCCGGGCCATCGGCCGCCGATTCGCGCTCGCGCTGATCTGGATCGGCTCCGGCATCCTCGTCGGCGCGTTCGTGCCGATCGCGGGCGTCGCCATCATCGCCGGCTTCCTACCCGCCTACTACCTACCCATCCGGGGCGAGTACGGCGAGAGCGCCGCGGCGGCGAGATGACAGGCTCAGCACGTGGACACCGTTCTGACGCAGTTGCCCGCCCTGCTCGGCGTGCTGGTCGGCACCATCGGCACGATGGTCGCCACGGCGGTGACGGAGCGGGGCCGATGGCGACGTAACCAGACGGTCCGCTGGGACGAGCGGCGGTTGGACGCGTACGCCCGGCCGGGGTGTCCCCGATGACCTCGGAACGACCACAATCATGCCGTGCGGCGTCGAGTGTGGAACTGGGGTTTGCTGGCCGTCGTCGCCTCAGTGGCGGCGGGCGGGACCGCCTGGGTCTGGCTGCGCTACGACTTCGAAAAGGTCAACTGGGCCTGGGGCGTCATCGCCGGGTTCATCGCCGTCTACGTCGTCCTGGACCAGGTGTTCACCAGCCGGCCGGCGGTGTCCGCCACGGTCGTCAACGACCGGCGGGTGGCCGCGGACCAGCTCGCCGACCTGATCCGCCGCGACCGCACCGATGAGACATTGCTGCGCGCCGTCGATGAGCCGTACCCGCTGCCGGTGCGCTGGTCCAACGGTCCACGCCGGCTCCTGCCCTCCTGGCGGGCCATCAGCCGCTCCAGCGACGGCGTCCCGTTCGACCTCTCCGGCCACGACGGCACCCTGTGGAGCCGATACCGGCGCATCCCGTCGGGGCGCCTGCTCCTGCTCGGACCGCCCGGATCCGGCAAATCCATCACCACGCTGCGAATGGCCCGGGAACTCCCCGCGTCACGCGAGCCCGACGTACCCGTGCCGGTGCCGATTCCCATCGCGTCGTGGGACCCGGACCGCGAGAGCTTTCCGGACTGGCTTGCGGACCGGATCGCCCGGATGTACCCGCAGCTTGCCGCCGACCACCCCCGCCGGGAGGCGGTGCTGCGAGACCTCGTCGAGGCAGATTTGTTGGTGCCCGTCCTCGACGGCCTCGACGAGATGCCAGAGCAGCGGCTCATCGCCTGCCTGGAACAGCTGAACGAGCTGGCTACCCAGCGGTTCGTGCTCACCTGCCGCACGTCGGTTTACGAGCGCTACCTCGTCAAGGGTGAGAAGCTGCGCGGCGCCGCCGTGGTGGTGCTCGAACCGTTGAGATCTGCCGAGGTGGCCGACTACCTGGTTGACGCCGCTCCGTACCACCAGGTCGGCAACTGGTCGGATGTCGCCGCCACCATCGGCCACGACCCGGTGCTGACCGGCGCGCTGTCCACGCCGTTGATGGTGGCGATGGCCCGTACCGCCTTCGACCAGCCTGGCACCGATCCGCGTGAACTCGTCCCGCTGGCCCGGGAACAGGGCAGCCAGTCGGTCGAGGACAACCTGCTGACCCGGGCCGTGGACGCCGCCCTGCGTTCCGGCCGAGGTCGTCGAGGATCGGGTCGGTGGGAGCCGGACGAGTCCCGCCGCTACCTCGACTTCCTCGCTGCCCACCTGCAAGCACTTGACCAGCGCGAGTTCCGCTGGTGGCAACTGTCCGCCGCGCTGCCCGGCCCGTTCTGGGCAATCATCGACGGTCTGCGTGCCGCGCTGGCGGTCTGGGTGGCCCTCACGTACGCCCATGACGCCCTCGCCGAGACTGCCGCGCTGGTTGGCGACCCAGGTGTTAGTGACCTGCTGCTCTGGCTCGCCCGCCACCCGGACGGCTTGGCCGTCGCCGCCTTCCTGGCCGGTGGGTGTGGGGCTGCGTTGCGTGGTGGCACAGCGCGGGAGACGCCTCGACGGGTGGTGTTTGTCGGTGGCTGGCGAGCCTTCGCGGAAGGCCTGATCGGGGGCCTGTTCGTCGGCGGTATGGGTGCCTTCCTGGTTCTGGCGCTGCTCCTGTTGCTCCCGTCCATCGACCTGGCCGGATGGCTGGACCGGGTGCCGGGTCTGCCGCCGTGGCCCGACGAGGAACGCGCTGCGGCCCTGACCGGCGTGCTCTTCTGGGGGTATCTCGCCGCAAGGGCCGGGCTGCGGTTCGATGTCGCTGCTCCGGCCGCCGAGTTGAGCGCGACCAGCGCCGACGAGACCGTCAACAGCGACCGTGCGGCGAGCGTGGCGTCGGCTCTGCTGTCCGTCGGCAGCGGGGTCGTCCGAGTACTGGTCGTCGTGACGACCCTGGCGCTGACCGGCCTGCTGCCAGCGATCCCGTCGCTGTCGTCCCTGGCGTACGCCGGAATGGGTCTGGGGTTGGGCTGGTGGCTGTACCGGCGTGGCGGCGCCGCGTGGATCCGCTTCATGGTGGCCCGGGCGGTGCTCGCCGTGCGGGAGCGACTGCCCTTCTCGCTGCTGGGGTTTCTTGCCTACACGGAATCCGTCGGCCTGCTGCGCCACAGCGCTGGGGCATACCGCTTCCGGCATGGCCGCCTCCAGAACCGCTTGGCCGCCCGCGCGGTGGCCGGCCGGCCGGGCAGCCGACTACGGGAGAGATTTGGCATCGAGATCGCCCGCGCTGGGTACTGGACCGAGGCGCTCGGCGCCTTCGCCGATGTCGCTCGAACCCGCGCGACGAACATCGGCCCCGCTGACACTCTGACCGTGGCGGCGTTGCGTAAGGCGCTGCTGGTCGGAGCTGCCGCCGGGCACTGGACTCGGCTCGCGGACCTGGTGGCGCTTATGCCGGCACCCTTCACGCCTGGTGCCGGAACACCGGCGTCGCCGCAGCGTCAACGGGTTGCGCGCCTGATCGCCGCTGACGCGCCGCTGGGCGAGGTGCGGGCCGCCGCCGAGGAGTTGCGTCGCCAGGAGGATGACGACGCGGATTGCGCAACCGACGAGTTCCTCGCCGCTCTGCGCTACGCCGAGGGCGACACCGCTGGGGCGCGGGCGCTGCTTAGTCAGCTCCTGACGGCCGGTGCTGCCAACGACGGCGGGTCTTCGGTCGACGACGGCTCGCGCCCAGCGGGCGACGGAGGCGGTGGCCTCGGGCGTTCCGCGCCGATCGCGGCCGGGTTGCTGACCCGCCTGCTCTTCGAGGACGGCGACGTGGCCTCCGCCGTCGCGGTCTGCCACCGCGAGTTGCTGCGGGCGGACCGGATCACTGAACGGGACGACCTGCTGCTGGTGCAGACGTGGGGCTGGTCGGTCGAGGTGCTGGGCAGGATCACCGACGAGCGCGACGAACTGTTGAACCGAGTCCACGCCGCCCTGGCCGAACAACGCGGCCGGCGGCCCGCGCTGACCCGCCGGGAGCTGGCGGAGATCGGACTCCAGCTCTGCCACTTGACGGTAGGTCATCCGACGCTGGGGCCAGTCGCGGTGGCGGTCACAAGAGATCTGGTCGGCATCCTCGCCGACCCGGAGATCGTGGTACGAACCGTCCGTCGTGGCGCGCCGATGTGGCATACCGGCTAGGAATAATCGGCGTAGCCATGTCTCTGAGACGGACGGAGGGATGCTTGGACGCTCACGCGTGACAGCACGTACTACCTGCGTCGAGGTGGCGGTCCTCGTTCCCCGCTGACGGGCCCTAGGATCTCTGGAATGCAGGAGGGCCGGTGGACGACGATCACGCCGTCGCAGTTCGCGCACGAGCGGGAGATTGACCTCCGCCGCGACGCCCTTCTGGCGACCATCGGGATCCTCGTGGTCCGGTTCACGCATCGGCGGCTCACTGCAGATCCGGCCCAGGTCCGCCGGGAAACGCTCGCCATCCTCGCCGCACGCTCCCGTTTCCCATGATCAGTTGATGAAAAGTAGGTCTCAGAGGCGCTCCAGACCTACTTTTCATCACTTGATCATGAATGACGGCGGGCGGGGCGGGGCGGGGGAGCGGGGGCGTTAGGTGGGGGTGGGGCGTTGGTGGGGTGGGGTTGGTGGGGTGGGGTTGGTGGGGTGCTTACCGGGTCAGTCGGGTGCTCGGCGTGGTGGTGGAGGAGTTCGGTGATCCATCTCGCGGCTTCCCGCTGGGTGCTGAGCAGGTGGTCGCGGGCGTCGGCGATGTCCTGGTCGTCCGCGTGGGCGCTCAGGATCGTCGTCCACTGGCGGCTCAGTTCCTCGGCGTAGCGGGCCCTGCGTACCTGCTCGTCGAACTGGTATTCCAGCTCCAGCATCCGGTCGACGTGCGGCTGGAGCGCCGGCATGATCCGCTCGTCGAGGCGGACGGTCGCGTCGGGGCGGCAGGTGATGACGAGGTCACCCCGCTGGTAGGTCCACTCTGGTTCGTCAGCCAGCGCCTGCTGCAACGCCACCTCCAGGTCACCGGCCCGGTGCGGCGGCAGGTCCCGGGCGGCGTCGGCGGCGAGCCGGGTCAGTCGCTGCACGGCGGTGGGCTGGAAGTACCGCACGTACCAGCTCAGCACCTCGGAGCGGAGGCTCACCGGCGACGACCAGGCGAACGTGGCGCGGATGTGGAACGAGTACACGTAGCCTCGCGCGGGCACCGCGATCAGTCGGGGCGCGTCGCGTTGTTCGACGAGCGGGCCGGACGGCGACGGGTCGGCCGCGGAGCCGACGGGTGCCTCGTCCTGGAGGGCGGCGACCAGCCGATCCCAGTTCCGCGCCCACCACCGCCACCCGCGGACACTCACGTCGCGGGCGATGGTCAGCCCGCGGATGCCCCGGTGTCGCCACTGGTCCGCGGGTCTCGGCCTCCCATCGGGGGCGTCCGTCATGGCACCCCTCCATGGTCACGGATCCGCAACCCACGCTAACAACCGGTGACCGGTACGCCCGCCGCCACGCCGGTGCGGGACGACCCATCCGACACCGCGTCGTCGCCTGCTGATGGTCGGTGTGTCGTGTGCCGGTCAGTCGAGGACGACATCCTGCCCGGGTGCGCACACTGCCGACCGTCGTCGCGTACCGGCTGCTCGGGGGAGCCGGTGCCACGCTGCTGGCGTCCGCAGGTCTGGCCGCCGGCGCGTTGCCGGTCGGGGCGCACGCCGCCTGGTGGAGCGCGTTGCGGCAGCTCGCCGGGCCGGGGCTGCTCTGCGGGTACGCCGGCCTGACCCTGCTCGTCGCCGCCTGGTGGTGGGCGGGCCGGGACCTGCGTGCCGCGCCGTCCGTCGAGCGCGTCGCGCCGTCAGCCCGACCTGCGGCGGTCCGGCGCTCCGCTGCGCTGACCCTGGCGTGTTGGGCGGGGCCGTTGCTGGTGGCGCCGCCGCTGTTCAGCCGGGACGCGTACAGCTACCTGGCGCAGGGCGCGATGGTGCTCGCCGACATCGACGTGTACCGGCACGGTGTTGCCCAGTTGGGCGGCGCGTTGGCCGGCGAGGTGCCGCAGATGTGGCAGCAGACGCCCGCGCCGTACGGGCCGGTGTTCCTGGCGGTGGCGGCGGTGGTCAGTGGCCTGACCGGCGGCAAACTGGTGCTGGGTGTGCTCGGGCTGCGACTGGTGGCGGTGGCCGGAGTGGCGCTGCTGGTGGCGTACCTGCCGCGGCTGGCCCGGCACTGCGGCGTCGACCCGAACGCCGCGCTCTGGTTGGGCGTGCTGAACCCTCTCGTACCGCTGCACCTCATCGCCGGCGCGCACAACGAGGCGGTGATGGTGGGGCTGCTGGTGGCCGGGCTCAGCCTCGCCTTCGAGCACCGCTACGGCGCGGCCACCGTGCTGGTGACGTTGGCCGCCCTGGTCAAGGTGCCGGCGGTGATCGGGTTGCTGGTGGTCGTCTCGCTCGCCGCGCGCCACCGCGGGCTGCCGGCCTCGGTGGCCCGCACCGCCGGGTTCGCGGCGGGCACCGCCGCCGTGGTGACCTGGGCGACCGGCATCGGGTACGGGTGGATCGGCGCGCTCGGCACTCCGATGTACCGGCACAGTTGGTCGATCTCCAGCGGCCTGGGTCGGCTGGCGTCGCGCGCGTCCGGGCGCTTCGGTCTGCACCTGGGCGACACCCCGATGCGGTTCTGCCTGGGTCTGGGCGTGGCTGCCGCACTGGCCGTCGCGGTCGTCGCCTGGTGGCGTCGGCGGCGGCTCGGCCCGGCGTACGCGCTGGGGCTGGTGCTGGTGGCCGTGGCGCTGCTCGGCCCGGCGACCCGGCCGTGGTACGCGTTGTGGGGTCTGGTGCTGATCGCGGCGGCGGCACCACCCGGGCGGTGCCGGGCGGCGGCGGCGCTGGGCGCGGTGATCCTCGCGTTCGTGGCGCTGCCCAGCGGCTTCGGGCCGGACGCGGCGCAGGCGGCGCTGGCGGCGGCCGGGGTGCTTGTCGGAGCGCTCGCGGTCGGCGCGTTGCGCCTACTGGTGCCGCCCGTTGCCGTCGAGGTGGCCCGATGAACACGACCGGGCGGCGGGTCGTGACGGTGGTCGGGCTGGTCACCGCGCTCGCGGTGGCGATCGCGGTGTTGCCCGGGCACCGGGGCTGGTTCGACGTCGGGGTGTACCACGGGGCGGTCGGGCACTGGGTACGCGGCG
Organism: Micromonospora sp. NPDC023888; assembly: GCF_040639415.1. NCBI lineage: Bacteria > Bacillati > Actinomycetota > Actinomycetes > Micromonosporales > Micromonosporaceae > Micromonospora > Micromonospora sp. NPDC023888. The sequence goes on from NZ_JBEZZW010000018.1 coordinate 69,824, forward strand.
GCGACCTGTACGAGTGGACGACGCCGAACGGGTACGGCTTCACCTATCCGCCGTTCGCCGCCGCCAGCATGCTGCCGATGGCCGCGCTGGCCTGGTACCCGACGATCGTGGCGAACCTGCTGCTCACCGCGTTGGCCGTGGTGTTCCTGCTGCACCTGCTCGTGGACCCGTTGGCCCGCCGGCACGGGTGGAGCCGTTGGTACGCCCTCGCGCTGGCCTGCTGTCTGCTGGCCGGGCTCAATCCGGTGCGGGACACCATCAGCTTCGGGCAGGTCAACCTGCTGCTGGTGGCCCTGGTCTACGTCGACCTGTGGTTGTTGGAGCGGGGCAGCCGGCTGGCCGGTGTCGGGTCCGGGTTGGCCGCCGCGGTCAAGCTCACTCCGGCGGTCTTCATCGGGTACCTGCTGGTCACCGGGCGCTGGCGGGCGGCGGCCACGGCCATCGGCACCACCGTCGCCGCCACCGTGGTGGTGGCGGCACTCGCGCCGGATGCCACCCGCACGTTCTTCACCGAGGCGATGTGGGACACCGACCGGGTCGGCCGGTTGGCGTACGTGTCGAACCAGTCGCTGCTCGGTGTCGTCGCCCGGCTCGACCCGGTGCACCCGGACCGTCGGCTGTGGCTGATGCTTGTCGTCGCCGTGGTGCTGCTGTGGGCGACGCGGGTACGCCGAGCCATGCGGGCCGGCGACGAACGGTCCGGTTTCGCGCTGACCGGCGTCGCCGCGTGTCTGGTCAGCCCGGTCACCTGGGTGCACCACCTGGTGTGGCTGCTGCCGGGGTTGGTGGTGCTGGCCGCGTCGACGCTGCCGTGGCCGCCGGTCGACGCGGCGGCCCGCCGGCGGGCGCGTGTCGGCATCGCCGGGTACGCCGTGCTCTGCAGCGGGCTGGTCTGGGTCTTCGCCAACGGGTCGGCCGGGCTGCTGGGCTTCGTGGGGGCCAACGCGTACGTGTGGGTGAGCGTCGGGATGCTCGCGCTGCTCCCGGCCGGTCGCGCCGACGCGGGGGAGGGTCACCGGGGGTTCACCGAGCATTGTGGTGCGGTTGGGGCGACGAGGGCTGTCGTCGTCGACCGGCAACGGTGAGACTGGGTCCGATCCGACAGTGACGCGGATCGATGACCCGGATGGTCTGGAGGCAGCCTGTGTCCACCCTCGTGTCCCCGTTGGCCACGCTCGGCGCGATCCGCCGGCGTACCACCACTCTCGCCCTGCTCCTCACCATGGTCGCCGCCGCGCTGGTCGGCCCGTCCGTGGTGGCTCCGCGGCTGAGCGACTCCGCCTCGGCGGCGGTCTACAGCTCCTGCACCGTCAGCCGCTGCGCGGACGCCCGCACCGCCCGCTCCGGGTGGGCCGCCAAGGGGTTCCCGACCAGCCGCGCCTGGTATTCGTGGAGCGGCGGCCTGTCCAACTTTGCCGGCGGTCGTTTCTACAACTACGAGGGTCAACTGCCGACGAACGCCACCTACTACGAGTACGACGTCTACCCGCGCACCCAGGGCGCCGCCCGGGACGCGTACCGGATCGTGGTGAACCGCAGCACCGGGGTCACCTGGTTCTCGCCCAACCACTACACCGACTTCTACCGGCTCTGACCGACCCGGGGCCGGCCGGCTGCGGCCGGTCGGCCCCCGGCATCGTCGCCCGACGAGACCAGGAGGCACGTGATCTTCGACGAGGACGATGGGCGGGTGCCCGATTGGCTGATCGTCTGCCGCGACGCCGCCCCGAAGGTGCCCGACGCGACGGTGGCGCCCGACGTGGCGGTGTTGTCCGGCGCGGCGAGCCGGACCCGGCCCGCGCTGTTCGCCGCGTTGACCGAGGTGCTGGCCTTGCCGGCGTACCTGGGGAACACCTGGGACGGCCTCTCCGACGTGCTCCGGGACCGGCTGGACGCCGGCCCTCTCACCCTGCTGATCAACGACGCCGGCCAGTTGCTCGCCGACGAACCGGCCGGTCAGTACGCCCTGCTGCTCGCCGTGCTCGGCGCCCTCGCCACCAGCGCCGCGCACCCTCTCCGCGTCGTTCTGCACGGGGCTTCGTCTGCTGATCGTTAGCCGGTCCGGGCGTGCTCGGCTTCCGCCGATTCGCGCGTCTCGGCTTCCACCGCGGCGCCGGCGCGGGTGGAGGGATGTCCCACGCTGGGTGAGGGCAGCCGGAGGCGCATGCGCGGATGAGCGTGATGACTGTGAGGCATCAAGATGACTGTGAGGCATCACGCTCATGGCGACACTGCCTCTGACCGCGCTGCACTATGCCCGACCGCGCTGTGCCCGACCGCACTATGCCCGACCGCGCTGCAGAGCAAAGGCTGCGGAGGAGATGGGGTGGGTGGGGTTGGGCGAGGTTGGTGGTGGCCGGCGGCGCGGGTCGTGTCACCCGCGCCGCCGGCCGTTCGGGTCAGTGGGTCGCGGGCGGGATGCTCTGCTCGTACTGGAAGACGTTGTGCGGGTCGTACTTTGCCTTGATCTTGCGCAGCCGCGGGACGTTGCGACCCCAGTAGGCCTCCTCCCACTCCGCCATGCCGATGTTCGGCACGTTGACGTAGGCGCCGTCCACGTAGGGCCGCAGCGCCAGGCTGAACTCGGCGATCCAGGCCTGGGCGATCGGGGTGATGGCGTCGTCGCTGTCCGGCTCGCCGCGAGTGCCCCAGCCCGCGCCGGGCTCGGAGTAGAAGAGCGAGTCGCGGTGCGGGAACGCCGCCCCACCGAAGGGCTCCTGCCGTTGGGCTCCCCGGCCGAATGCCTGGGCGAAGAAGTTGCTGTCCGGCGACGGAGCCTTCTCCATGAATTGGCGGACGATGCTGATCGCCTCTGCCGGGAAGGGCTCCCTGGTGAACTGTGAGTAGAACTTCCACTTCCCCGGATCTTCGTCGCTCGGGACCTGGAATCCGGCGTACGTCTCGCTCCAGCCGCCGATCTGCACGGTGACCTCGGGGGTGCCGATCGAGAGGAGCGGCTCCAGCAGCTTCCTCGCCTCGGCCTCCGACCCCTCGGCGAGCACCGCGAACAGCAGGATCTCGTCCCGGTGGACCTCGACCTGGGTGCCGAGACGAGGGTCGCTGAACGGGCCGGTGTGCTGCCAGGTGTCGAAGATGTCGTGCAGATTGTCGAGGCCCGGCCAGGTCGCCTGCAGGTAGGCGACGCTCTCCAGCGGAGCCACCTGGTAGGTCAGGGACGTGACGATCCCGAAGTTGCCGTTTCCGGCGCCGCGCAGCGCCCAGAGCAGGTCCGCGTGGTTCCACGGGTCCACCTTGAGCACCTTGGCGCCGTCGGCCCCCGCCGCGACGACGATCTCCACGCCGATCAGGTTGTCGCAGGCCATGCCGATGTAGCGGGTGAGGAAACCGAGACCGCCCCCGAGCGTCGCACCGGACAGGCCGACGGTCCCCTCGCCGCCGGTCGTCGCCGCGAGGTCGTACTCCCCGAGTGCGGCGACCGCCTCGGACTGGGTGAGCCCCGCGCCGAGCTTCGCCACCCGAGTGGTGGGGTTGATGTCCACGTCCTTCAGCTCACTGACGTCGATCACGATGCCGTTGTCGACGTTCGACCAGCCTTCCAGGCTGTGCCGGCCGCTGCGCACCCGCAACGCGACGTCGTGCTGCCGGGCCCAGGTGAGGGCGTTGACGACGTCCTGGGTCTCCTGGGCGAAGACGATCACCAGCGGGTAGCGCACGAACAGTTCGTCCCAGCCGAGGCTCGCCTGCGGGTAGTCGGGGCTCTGGGGGCGGACGATCCGGCCGGTCAACGTGGCGGGCGGGAACTTGTCACCGAAGGACGGGCCGTCCGCCGCCAACGCCGAACTGCCGGCCATCATGCCTGGGAGGGCGACCGCTCCGGCGCCGGCGGCCGTCGCCTTGAGCAGATCGCGACGAGAAAGGTCGCGCATGGTCCGAGTCCTCTCGATCGGGGGTACGTCAGAACTTCGATCGAGAGGACTTTTGCCTCCCAACTGACGCAAAACCACCGTAATGCCGCAGATAGCGGCAAAGATCCGAGAACTTGTCACGGAACCCGGTCGGGTGATGAGGCGGCAGGTCAGTTGGGGTGCGCGGGCTGGTCCAGGATGGCGCTGAACCGCTCCTCGGCGAGGTCGAGCTGGCCGAAGATGTGCCGCTTCACCACCGCCGTCAACGGTGTGTCCGGCCGGCCGATCAGGTCCCGGAAGAGCGGCACCAGCGGCCGGTACTTCCGGGCCGACGAGACGACCTTCGGCCCGACCGTGTGGATCACTCCGACTCCGTTGTCGGTGAAGTCCGACACCTTGATCACCCGGGCCCAGGGCTCACGGTCCAGGCTGACCGCCAGGTGCTCCCGGTACTGCGTGTTGCGGTCTCGCTCGGGGTCGTACACCGGGTTGGTGACGGCGGCGACGAGCGTCGCGACGCGCGTCCCGAACCGCGCGGCGAGCGCGGCCAGCGCGGCAGCGGTCGGGTCGGCGCCGACGTCGCCGTCGGCCAGCTCGACCGGATGGTCCTCGACCGCGTCGTGCAGCAGACCGGCGACGATCACGTCCACGTCGCGAACCTGGTAGTGGTGCATCAACCGGATCGCCACCCGCAGCAGGTGGTTGAGGTACGGCTCGCGGACGCGCCGGTCGTCGCGGTGCAACGCGGCGGCGAGGTCGAGCGCGGCGGTCAACCGCTCGCGGGCGGCGTCGTCGAACTGCTGGACCTCCAACCGGAAGCGCTCCAGCAGGCCCGGTTCGCCGTGGATCTCGGTGATCGCGTGCATCGGCATGCTGCCCAGGTGCGGCGGGAAGTCCATGCGTCACTTATAGCCGATCTTCACCACATCGATGAGCCCTTACGTCGCCGACCCGACCGCGAACCCGACGCGGGTCTCGCCGTCAGAGCGGCAGCCGGTCGGCCCCGGCGAGCGGATCCACCAGGAGGGGGACCAGCGGCGCCGGTAGGACGGGACCGCGGCGCAGGGTGGGCGTCCAGCCCGCGTCGGCGGCCAGGTCGGGATCGTGGCTCGCGTTGTACGCGGCCAGGAGGTCGACCGGTCGGGCGGGGACGCCGCCCTGGCGCACCCAGGAGCCCCGCTCGGTCAACGCGGTGCCACCCCAGTCGTAGAGCAGGTCGGCCGGGTCGACCGTCGGGTCCAGTGTGAAGAAGTTGTTCTCCGCGTGGATCGCCGACTGGACCCCGACGCCGAGCGCGTACTGGAAGCCGTCCCCGCCGAGCCGGTAGTGGTTGTTGTGGACGTCGACCTGACCGAAGCGCACCCGGGGCAGCCGTTGCAGGACGCCGTCGAAGAGGTTGTGGTGCAGTGTGACCTTCAGCCGGCCCACGTCCGGGCCGACGGTGTTGGACGAGCCGATCAACATCAGCTTGTCCCGCCCCGTGAAGCGGTTCCAGGACGCGGTGACCAGGCTGGCCGTGTGGGTGACGTCCAACGACCCGTCGTGCACCTGGTAGGGCCGCCCGAAGTAGACCGGCTGGGCGCTGTCCGGGTTGTCACCGTCGGTGAAGCTGTTGTGGTCGACCCAGACGTGCTCGCTGCGGCGGACCGAGATCTGGTCGTACTGGCTGTTCCAGTTGCCGGCCTCGCCGTCGGTCGGGGACCAGGCCGGGAAGCAGTCCCGGGCGTCGGCGAAGGTCAGGTTCCGGACGATGACGTTCGGCGCCCGGTCGATCATGAGGGTGAACCCGGTCAGCCGGGCACCGGGTAGGCCGACGACAGTGGTGTTGGGACCGACGTTGATCTGGGTCTGCCGGGTCTGGTTGGTCACCGAACGCACCCGGGCCTCCTCCACCGGCCCAGCCGGTGCCACCCGACCCCACACCGCCGGGTCGTACGCGGCCAGGTAGGCGTCCAGCCGGTACCCCGGGTCGGCCAGGTCGGCGCAGCTCAGCGTCGTACCGTCGGGCCCCTCGAAGCCGTCGATGGCGCCGTCGACGTAGATGAGCTTCGGCGTGGCATCGGTGGCGTTGCTGGCGTTGTCGCCGCCCAGCGCGGCGACCAGCTCGGCCCGGCTGCGTACCACCCGGGTCCGGTCGGGGGTGGCCGCCGAGCCGCCGGTGGTGCCGGCACCCTCGGCCGCCCAGCCGTCGCGCTCGGGCAGGGCCTGCCGGCCGAGGTGACGGGCCAGCCAGGAGAGCCCCTCGGTGGACCGGACGTCGGGGCGGGCCGCGGCGGCCGGTGCGGCGCCGAGTAGGAGGGCGACCACTGTGGCGCCGCCGAGGATTCTGCGCATCGACTCGCTCCATTCGTTGGTGGTGGAGGTTCGTCCCAGGTGGTGTCCGCCGTTATCCGGCCAACTCGGCGCGGTACGCGGCGGATGCCCACGGCACCGCCAGTTCGCTCGGGAGCGCCAGCCGCTCGGCCGCCCGGCGCAACACGTCGACAACGCCCCGCAGGTGGCGGACCCGTTCCCCACCCTCCCCGACGACTGTCACCAGGTCGCCGTCGAGCAGCCGGGGCTCGGGGGCGGCCCGCAACGCGTCCAGCAGGGCGGTGAACGGCGCGGTACGGGCCAGCGGGGCGATCAGCGGCACCCCCGACGGGTCGACCCGGTGCGCGAGCAGGTTCTCCAGCAACCCCTGCCGCCCCGGGATCCGGCGGGTCACCACGTCCCCGGGCAGCCGCAGCCGGTCCGTCGGGTACTCCAGCACCGCCTGTCCCGCCGTACCGGTCACCACCACCTCGCCCGCCACGAACTCCTCAGCGGCCAGGGTCACCGCCACCAGCACGGGCGGGCCGGCGCGCAACAGGATCCGCAGCACTGCGGTGTCCTCCACCTCCATCGGCCGGACCCGGTAGCGCTCCACCTCGATCGTCACCGGCCAGGGCGTCGCCCCACCGAGTGCCTCGGCGACAGCCAGGCACTGCATCACCGCGTGCGCCAGTGGGTTGACAAGCGCGCCGTCCAGCACCGGCCGGCCGTCCAGGCTCCGTCGGCCCGCCCAGGGGGAGCGGGCGTAGTAGGCGTCCGGCCGTTGCCAGGCGGCGACCGTGGAGATGCCGGTGACCGTGCCCAGCCGGCCCGCGGCCAGCGCGTCGGTGAGCGCGGTGAGCGCCGCCGAGCCGAGCGCCTGGAAGCCGACCTGCGCCACCCGGCCGGCGGCGGCGAGCGCCCAGGTCAACTCCTCGTGCTCGGCGAGCGACAACACCGGCGGCTTCTCCAGCAGCAGGTCCGCCCCGGTGGCCAGGGCGTCCCGGGCGATCGCCAGGTGGGTGTGCGGCGGGGTGCAGATCACCACCACCTCCGGCCGGGTGGCGGCGAGCATCGCCCGGTGGTCGGTGAACACCTCGACCCCGGGCGGCACCGGCGCCGCCGGATCGTCCTCCACCGGCCGGACGTCGACCAGAGCGACCAGCCGTAACCGGCCGGTGGCGTGCAGCGGCGCGAGCACCCGCCGGTGCCAGCGGCCGTGCCCGTTGGCACCGATCACCGCCACCCGGGGCGGCGTCGCTGTCGCCCGGCCGCTCACCGCGCACCGACCGGCCACGTCACCGGGCACCGGCCAGGGTGGCCTCGACACCGTGGCGTCCCAGCGCGGTCAACCAGGCGATCACCTCGGCGCGGACCTCGTCGTCGGCGGCCACCTCCGCCGGGATGACCTCGCGGAGCGCGAAGACGGCGTCCACCGCGCCGGCCGGGGTCCGCGCGCCGGCGTCCAGGGCGGCCCGGATCGGCCCGGCGAGGGGATCCTGCAACGGCAACGGTCGGCCGTCGTCGGCGTACCCCAGCGCGAAGCGCAACCAGGCTGCCACGACCAACGCCCCCCAGCGCGCGGACCGGCCGCTCGCCCGCAGGTCGACGATCGTGTGCAGGACGCGTTGCGGCAGCTTCTGCGAGCCGTCCAGCGCGACCTGGAGGGTGCGGTGGTGGATCGCCGGGTTGCTGAACCGGGCGAGGGCCTGCTCGCCGTAGTCGACCACCCGGACGCCGTCCGGTGGGGTGAAGCTGGCCGCCACATCCTCGGCGATCAGCCGGCGCAGCACGTCCGCCAGGTGCGGGATCTCCAGCGCGTCGGCGATGGTCTCCCGCCCGGCCAGCGCGCCCAGGTACGCCACGGCCGAGTGCACGCCGTTGAGAGCGCGCAGCTTCAACCGCTCCCACGGGCCGGCGTCGTCGGTGAGCACCGCCCCGGCGTGCTCCCAGCCCGGCCGGCCGCCGGGGAAGTCGTCCTCGATCACCCACTGCGCGTACGGCTCGGCGGCGACCGCGGCCAGGTCGGTCACGCCGAGCACCCGACGGGCCGCCTCGATCGTCGCCGGGGTGCTGGCCGGCACGATCCGGTCCACCATGGTGCCCGGACAGGTGACGTTGCCGGCCACCCACTCGACCAGCCCGGCGGGCACCCCGGCGGCACGGCCGACCGTCTGGTCGAGCATCCCGCGCAGCCGTCGGCCGTTGGCCGGCAGGTTGTCGCAGCTCACCAGGGCCACCGGCCCGGCGTCCGCGGCGGCTCGGGCGGCCAGCCCGCGCAGCAGCAGCCCCGGCACCGTGGTCGGGGGTCCGCCGCCGGCCAGGTCGGCCGCGAGCGCCGCGTCCGGGGAAAGGTCGCCGGTCACCGGGTCGAGTTGGTACGCCTTCTCGGTGACGGTCAGGGTCACCACGCGGACCGCCGGGTCGGCGAGCAGCGCCACCACGGCGTCCGGGTCGCTGGGTGCGTGCCGGACGCCGCTCAGGGCGCCCACCACCCGGGTGGTGCTGGCGGCGGCGGAGAGGGCGCTGACGCTGAACAGGTTGTCCTGGGCGGCGAGCGCCTCGACCACCGCGCTGCTGCGCGGAGCGACGCCCACGATGCCCCAGTCGCCGCCGGCCGCGCCGATCGCCGCCTCGGTGAAGACGGCCTGGTGCGCCCGGTGGAACGCGCCCAACCCCAGGTGGACGATGCCGGTCGGCACGGTGCCCGGCCGGATCAGCGGGCGGGCCTCGGCGGGCAGTCGGCGCAGCATGCCCAGGCCGAGCCGGGAGGCCCCGACGGTCACCGCCATGCCGGACCGTCCGGGAAGCGGAACTCGGCGATCGACGCCGGCTTCATGGTGGCGCTGTAACCGGGCCGTTCGGGCAGCAGATAGCGGCCGTCGCGGGTGCGGACCGGGTCGACGAAGTGCTCGTGCAGGTGGTCGACGTACTCGATCATCCGCCCCTCCAGGCCGGTGCCCACCCGCAGGTAGTCGAAGATCGCCAGGTGCTGGACGTACTCGCAGAGGCCGACGCCACCGGCGTGTGGGCAGACCGGCACCCCGAACTTCGCCGCCAGCAGCAACTCGGCGAGGACCTCGTTGACGCCGCCGACCCGGCACGCGTCGATCTGCATCACCCCGATCGCCTCGGCCTGGAGCAACTGCTTGAAGATCACCCGGTTGGCGGCCACCTCACCGGTGGCGACCCGGCACCGCCCGCCGGTCAGCTCGTCGACCGCCCGGGCGATCCGGGCGTGCCCGAGGATGTCGTCGGCGTGCGTCGGCTCCTCGATCCAGTACGGATCCACCTCGGCAAGCGTGGCCATCGCGGTGATCGCCTCGTCCACGTCCCAGACCTGGTTGGCGTCCATCATCAGCAGCGCGTCCGGGCCGATCTCCTCCCGGATGATCCCGGCCCGACGCCTGTCGTCGGCGAGCGGGCCGCCGACCTTCATCTTCATCGCCCGCCAACCGTCGGCGTACGCCTGCCGGGTCAGCGCCCGGACCTTGTCGTCGGGGTAGCCGAGCCAGCCGACCGAGGTGGTGTACGACGGGAAACCGTCCCGTTCGAGGGTGTCCAACCGGCCGGTCAGCCCGTCGCGCCCCTTGTCGAGGATGGTGGCTGCCTCGTCCGGGGTGAGCGCGTCGGTGATGTGCCGGAAGTCGACGCTTGCCACGAGGTCGTCGGTGGGCAGCTCGGCGAGGAAGCGCCACATGGGCTTGCCGGCGAGGGTGGCCCGCAGGTCCCAGACCGCGTTGACGAGCGCCCCGGTCGCCATGTGGATGACGCCCTTCTCGGGGCCCAGCCAGCGCAGCTGCACGTCGGCGCTCAGTGAACGCCAGAACGTCACCGGCTCGGCGGTGATCTCCTCGATCGTGCGCCCCCGCACGTGGTGGGCGAGCGCCCGGACCGCCGCGCAGGTGATCTCGTTGCCCCGGCCGTTGGTGAAGGTGAACCCCGCGCCGCTCGGCCCGGCGTCGGTGCCCAACTCCACGTACGTCGCCGAGTAGTCGCCGCGGTTGACCGCGTCGGAGCCGTCGCCCCGGGCGGCGGTCGGGAACCGCACGTCGTGCACCTCGACGGAGGTGATGGTGACGGTCACCGGTCCACCCTTCCGAAGTTGAAGACCCGCCTGGGCAGCCGGTACGCCAGGTCGACGATGGTCTCGGCGGCCTCGTCCATCGGCAGCCGGTGCTCGGCGACCAGTCGGGCCAGGAAGCCGGCGTCCACCCGGCGGGCCACGTCGTGGCGTACCGGGATGGAACAGAACGCCCGGGTGTCGTCGACGAACCCGGTGGTGTTGTAGAAGCCGGCGGTCTCGGTGACCGCCTCCCGGAACCGGCGCAGCACCTCGGGGGAGTCCAGGAACCACCAGGGCGCGCCGAGCAGCAGGGCGGCGTACCCGCCCGCGAGGGGCGCCAGCTCGCGGGTGAAGGTGTCCTCGTCGAGGGTGTAGAGCACCAGCCGTAGCCGCGGGTCGTTGCCGTAGCGCGCCAGCAGCGGGGCGAGGGCGTGCACGTACTCGGTGGCCTGCGGGATGTCGCCGCCGACGTCGCGGCCGTGCCGGGCGTGCAGCCAGCGGTTGTGGTTGCGGACCGCGCCGGGGTGCAGTTGCATGACCAGGCCGTCGTCGAGGGACATCCGGGCGAACTCCATGAGCATGTGCGCCCGGAACGCCTCCGCGTCGGCGGCGTCGGCCTCGCCGCGCCGGCCCCGGTCGTAGAGCCGCTCGGCCTCGGCCGGGGTCAGGTCCAGGGTGCGCGCGGTGGGGTGGCCGTGGTCGGAGGAGGTCGCGCCGGCGGCGATGAACGCGGCCCGCCGGGCCCGCAGGGCGGCCAGGTAGCCGGCGTACGTGCCGGTGTCCTCGCCGGCCAGCTCGCCGAGCCGTGCCACGTTCGTCGACCAGCCGTCGAACTCCATGTCCACCACGTCGTCCGGGCGGAACGTGGTGACCACCCGGCCGCCCGGGCCGCCCCAGCCGTCGGCGGCGAGCTTGGCGTGCTGGCTCAGGTCGTCGAGTGGCGACTCGGTGGTGGCGAGGACCTCGATGTTGAACCGTTCGAACAGTGCTCGGGGCCGGAAGTCCGGTTCGGCGAGCCGGGCCGCGATCTCGTCGTACAGGGTGTCGGCGGTGGCCGGGCCGAGTGGGGTGTGCACCCCGAACACGGTGCGGAAGGTCTGTTCCAGCCAGAGGCGCGACGGGGTGCCCCGGAACAGGTGCCAGCGCGCGGCGAAGCGTCGCCAGATCACCCGGCCGTCGGTCTCCACCGGACTGCCGTCGCGGGTGGGCACCCCCAGGTCCGCCGGGGGGACGCCCTGGCTGAGCAGCATCCGGGTCAGGTAGTGGTCGGGCACGATGAGCAGCCGCGCCGGGTCCGGGAAGGGCTGGTCCTCGGCGAGCAGGGCCGGGTCGACGTGGCCGTGCGGGGAGATGATGGGTTGCTCCGCCGCGAGGGCGTACAGCTCCCGGGCCAGCGCGCGCTGGCCCGGTTCGGGCGGCAGGAGCAGGTCGGTGTGGTCGAACGTCGGCACGGGGATGGGCTCCTCGTCTCCTGGTCAGCGGGGGGTGAGCAGGTCGGCGACCCGGACCGGTTGACCGGTCTCGAAGGACCGGTTGGCGGCCAGGCCGGTGAGCAGGGCCAGTGCGCCGTCGTCGGCGGTCGCGGCGCGGCCCATCGGGTCGGGTTGACCGCCGAGGAGCACCGCGGTCATCCGGGCGTCGGCGCCACCGTGGCCGTGCCGGGTGCGACCCTCGACGGGGATCTGCCGGGGTGGTGCCCAGAACGGGCGCAGGGTGAGGGTCGCGCCACCGCCCTCGGCCGGCGCGTCGGTGCCGTGCAGGGCGGCGCCCTTGACCGCGCCGGCGGTGCCCCGGTCGACGAAGTCGTTCTCGGTGACCTCCAGCTCCAGCCGACCCCGACTGCCGTTGACCATCACCCGGTAGCCCTCCCAGGGCGCGTAGGCGGTGAGGTGGTACGTCATCGTGGCACCTGTGGAGTAGCGGGCGAGCACCGCCATGTCGTCCTCGATGGTGACGCCGGGGGCGAAGACGTTGCGGTCGCGCTGGTAGCCGTCCTCGGTCTCGGCGTCGAGGTACAGCTCGCGTAGTCGGGGGTGGGCGTCCAGCCGCAGCGCGAACGGGTCGTCGGCGGCGGCGGGGGAGCCGTGTGCCCGGTCGTAGTCGCGGGCGTAGCCGTGCCGCCGGCCACGGTCGCCGTAGAAGAAGAGGCGGCCGGCCGCGTACACCTGCACCGGGGTGGCCGCCAGCCACCAGTTGACCAGGTCGAAGTGGTGGCTGGCCTTGTGCACCATCAGCCCGCCGGAGGTGGCCTTGTCGCGGTGCCAGCGGCGGAAGTAGTCCGCGCCGTGTCGGACGTCGAGCAGCCACTCGAAGTGCACCGAGCCGATCTCGCCGACCGCGCCGTCGGCGAGCAGTCGGCGGACCTGTTCGTGCAGGGGGTTGTAGCGGTAGTTGAACGCGACGGTCACCCGACCACCGGTCTCGGTGACCGCGTCCAGGATGCGCCGGCAGCGCGGCGCGTCCACGGTCATCGGCTTCTCGGTGATCACGTCACGGCCGGCGCGCAGCGCGGCCACCACGTACTCGTCGTGGGTGACGTCCACGCTGGTGACCAGGACGACGTCGACGTGCTCTTTGTCCAGCATGGCCGCGAAGTCACCGGCCGGGTAGGTCGGCACCGGACGGTGGCCCAGCTCGGCCAGCCAGCGGTTGTGCGTGTCCATCCGGGCCTGGTTGACGTCGGCGAAGGCGACCAGCTCGGCGGTGTCGGCGTGGTCGAGCACCAGGGCCCGGACGAACATCTCCGCCCGCGCGCCGGTGCCCACGACGGCGTACCGGACCCGGCCGCCGGCTCTCGGTGACATGCGGTCGCCTCCCGGTGATCCTGCAAAGGTTTGCAATGAAGTAATCACGATCAATGCGATCGCGTCAACGACAGTGATGCAAACGGCGGTAATTATCCAGTTTTGGGCGGCGGTAGGTCACCCAGGGGAGTGCGGACGCAACGAAGCCGCAACCATTGACCGTTGACACTGGCGCAACCGTTTGCATTAATGGGCCACACCCACGTGACCGTCGCCACATCGGACGAAGGGCCAGCCGTGCCAGTCACCATCCGGGACGTCGCCCGGGCGTCCGGTGTGCACATCTCCACCGTGTCCCGCACCTTCTCCGCCCCGCACCTGGTCAACCCGGACACCCGGATCCGGGTGCTGGCCTGCGCGGAGGACCTGGGCTATCGGCCGAACCGGGCCGCGCGGGCCCTGATCACCGGGCGTACGCACAACATCGGCCTGATCATCGCGGACATCGCGAACCCGTTCTTCCCACCGCTGATCAAGGCGGCGGAGAGTCAGGCCCGACACCGCGACTACCACGTCTTCGTGGCCGACACCAACGAGGACCCGGCCACCGAGGAGGAGCTGGTCCACGCGCTGGCCAAGCAGGTGGACGGCGTGCTGCTGTGCAGCCCGCGGATGAGCAACAGCCTGATCGAGCAGCTCAGCCGCGAGGTGCCGCTGGTGGTGGTGAACCGCCAGGTGACCGGCCTGCCCTGCGTGCTGATGGACGTCGGACAGGGTGCCCGCTCGGCGATCGAGCACCTGGTCGGCCTCGGCCACCGCGGCATCGCGTTGCTCGGCGGCCCGCGCAGCTCGTGGACCAACCGGGAGATGCGCCGCGCCGCCGGCACGGCCGCCCGGGCCGGTGGCGCGGAGCTGACAGTGCTCGGCCCCAACGCGCCCACCGAGACCGGCGGCGCCGCCGTCGCCGAGCAGGTGCGACGCAGCGGCGTGTCGGCAGTGCTCGCCTACAACGACCTGATGGCGATCGGCCTGATGGAAGGGCTGGACGCGCTCGGGGTGCGGGTGCCGCAGGAGGTGAGCGTCGTCGGCGTCGACGACATCACCCTGAGCCGGCTCACCCGCCCCAAACTGACGACGGTGGCCACACCCACCGGGGCCGCCGGCCGGACGGCCGTCGACATGCTGCTGCAACAGGACATCGAGTCACCGCGCGGTGCGCGGGGACCCGGTGCCGGCACGGCGCTCGGCGTCCGTCGTACCACAGCACAGGTAATGCTCCAGACCGACCTGGTCATCCGCGACTCGACCGGACCGGGCCCGCACGCCCGACCGGCACGTTCCCTGGCCGCACCGCATGGCCCGGACCCGCATTGCCCTGCGGGCCCGGGCATCCCGACCGCGGCCACCGGTGACGCCGTCGCCTCCTAATGCCGAGGAGTGAGCGCACATGCACCCCGCCACGTCCCCCACCGTTGACGCGCCCGTCGGGCGCAATGACCGTACCCCGCTGCCCCGGCGGCGCCTGCTGCGCGGCCTGCTCGCCATGACGGTGGCCGCGCCGCTGATGTTCGGGGCCGCCGCCTGCGGCGACGACGACGGCGGCGGTTCCGCCGACCCGAACGCCCCGGTCAAGCTCTCCATCTTCTGGTGGGGCGGCGACGCCCGCGCCAAGCTGACCGAGGACGCCCTCGCGCTCTACACCCGCAAGCACCCGAACGTGACCTTCGAGAAGACCTGGCAGGCCAACCAGGGCTACTTCGACAAGCTGGCCACGCTCACCGCCGGCGGCAACCCGCCGGACCTGTTCCAGATCGACGACAACTTCCTTGCCGAGTACGCGGCCCGCAACACCACGCTCGACCTGACCTCCTACCAGAAGTCCGGCAAGCTGGACACCTCGAAGTTTCCCGAGAGCCTCTGGCAGTACGGCGTGGTCGACGGCAAGCTCGCCGGCCTGGCCGCCGGGGAGAACACCCAGGGCCTGGTCTACAACAAGACGCTGCTGACCAAGCACAACCTGCCCGAGCCGACCACCGGGATGACGTGGGAGCAGCACATCGCCTGGGCCGAGCAGGTCACCGCGAAGACCAAGGTGCCCGGCACCCAGGACCCGAGCGCCGACTACAAGGCGTTCTGGGTCTGGCTGCGCCAGCAGGGCAAGGACCTCTACCAGGACAAGGAGCTGGGCTTCACCGCCGAGGACGTGACGAAGTGGTTCGACCTGTGGAAGGGCGCCCGCGACCGCAGGGCCACCCCGACCGCCGACGTCATCCACGAGGGCAACTCCAGCGACGTCACCAAGCAGCTGGTCGTCACCGGCAAGGCCGCGACCTCCTGGGTGTGGGCCAACCAGATGCCCGACCTGAAGAAGAACACCAAGGACGAGCTGGGCGTGATCGCCTACCCGGGTGACCCCATCGCGCAGTGGGCCCGGGCCTCGATGTACTGGTCGGTCTTCAAGGGCAGCAAGAACAAGGACGTCGCGGTCGACGTGATCAACTTCCTGAACAACGACGTCGAGGTGGTCAAGCTGCTCGGCACCGACCGGGGGTTGCCGTCCAACCTGGACCTGCGTCGGGTGGTCAGCGACGACACCACCGACCCTGCCATGAAGCAGTCCATCGCCGTCGAGGCCGAGCTGACCCAGAAGTTCGGCAAGTCGCCACAGGTGCCGATCAAGGGACACAGCAAGGTCAAGTCCGAGCTGATCAAGGCCGCCGAGAACGCCCAGTACGGCCGGGCCACCACCGCCGAGGCCGCCACCCAGTTCGTCGAGGCGTGCAGGTCCGCCATCGCCTGACCGCCCCCAGGGTCTGTGTCGAAGTCCCTGGCCGGCCTGCGGCGGGCCCAGCCAACGACCGGCCGCGTTGGAGACGGGTCCGGATACAACACCGGTATCCGGACCCATCTCCGCCTTGCCGGACCGCCGCCTGGACTCCGCCTCGGCTCGACCGGGGACTTCGACACAGACCCAACGCGAGGAGAGGAGCCGTTCGTGGCGTTGACCACGGCGCCCGACCCGACCCGACGCGGCCCCGGATCCGTCCGGGCCCACGCCTGGAGGCGTGGGCCCGGACGCCTCCGGCACAGCGAAGGTCTGGCGGGGTACGTCTTCCTGTCACCGTGGCTCATCGGCCTGATGGGTGTCACGGCGATCCCCATGCTGCTGTCGCTCTACCTGAGCTTCACCAACTACGACGTCCTCACCCCCTTCGCCGAGGCACAGTGGGTGGGGCTGGACAACTACGAGCGGATGTTCACCGCCGACCCGTCGTACTGGCACGCGGTGCGGGTGACAGTGACCTTCGCGCTGATCGCCGTACCGCTGAAGCTGGCCGCGGCGCTCGGCGTGGCGCTGCTGCTCAACCGCGCCTGGCGCGGCGTCGGGCTGTTCCGGGGGCTGTTCTACCTGCCGTCGCTGCTCGGCGGCAGCGTCGCGCTGGCCATCGTCTGGGTGAACATGTTCAACCGCGACGGTGCGTTCAACTCGCTGCTGAGCCTCTTCGGCATCACCGGCAGACCGTGGGTCAACGACCCGGACTGGGCCCTGGAGACCCTGATGGTGCTGGCCATCTGGCAGTTCGGCGCGCCGATGGTGATCTTCCTGGCCGGGCTCAAGCAGGTGCCCACCGAGCTGTACGAGGCCGCCTCCGTCGACGGCGCCGGCCGGTTCCGCCAGTTCCGCAACGTCACCCTGCCGATGCTCTCCCCGGTGATCTTCTTCAACCTGGTGCTGGAGACGATCAACGGATTCCAGGGCTTCACCGCCGCGTTCGTGCTCAGCAACGGCACCGGCGGCCCGGTCGACTCGACGCTGATGTACACGCTGAACCTCTACATCACCGGCTTCACCGAACTCCAGATGGGCTACGCCTCGGCGATGGCCTGGGTGTTCCTGCTCGCCATCGCGGTCATCACCGCGATCTTCTTCAGCACCGGACGGTTCTGGGTGCACTACTCCGACGGGGAGGACCGGTGACGGTGACGGTGACCCCGACGGCCGACGTACCGACCGGACCGGCGCCCACCGCGCGCCGACGCACCGGCGGTCGATCGGTGCTGCGACTGCTGATCCTGGTGGCGATCGTCGCCGTGGTGCTCTACCCGCTGATCTGGATGGTCGGCACCTCGGTGAAGTCCCCGGAGGAGATCGTCAACAACGTCGGCCTGCTGCCGGAGCGGTTCTCGCCGGGCAACTACACCGCCGGGTGGTCCAACTTCGACGTCAGCTTCGGCCGGTTCTTCCTCAACAGCGCGATGGTCAGCCTGCTCACCGTCGCCGGCAACGGGCTCTCCTGCCTGCTGGCCGCGTACGCCTTCGCCCGGCTGCGGTTCCGGCTGCGCGGGGTGTGGTTCGCCGTCATGATCGGCACGCTGCTGCTGCCGCAACACGTGCTGATCGTGCCGCAGTACATCCTGTTCCGGACGCTCGGGCTGGTCGGCGGCGACTGGCCGTACCTGCCGCTGCTCATCCCGCAGTTCCTGGCCACCGAGGCGTTCTTCGTCTTCCTGATGGTGCAGTTCATGCGGGGCGTCCCCCGCGAACTGGACGAGGCGGCCCGGATCGACGGCGCCGGCCCGTACGGCATCTTCCGGCACATCATCCTGCCGCTGAGCCGCCCCGCGCTGGTCACCACGGCGATCTTCTCGTTCATCTGGACCTGGAACGACTTCTTCCGGCAGTTGGTCTTCCTGTCCCAACTGGAGGACTACACGGTGCCTGTCGCGTTGACCCTGTTCATCGACTCGACGAGCCAGAGCGCGGTCGGGCCGATGTTCGCCATGTCGGTGCTGTCGCTGCTGCCGGTCTTCCTGTTCTTCGTCGCCTTCCAGCGGATGCTCGTCGAGGGGATCAACACAAGTGGCATCAAGGGCTGAACCGGCGACGGACACCGGCGGTCGGCGGGACTGGCGGGACGTCGCCCGCGACGCCGCCGACCTGGCGTTGCTCGGCATCCTGCTGACCCTCGCCGCGGCACCCCTGCTCACCGCGGCGGCGGCGGCCGGCACCGCCAGCGCGGCGGTGCACGACTGGACGCGTACCGGCAATTGGCCGTCGGCACGGGAAACCGTGCGCCGGTTCGGCCGGTCGGTGCTACCGGGCGTGCCGGTCAGCCTGCTCACGATCGGCGTGGCCGGGCTGCTCGCCGCAGACCTGGCGGCGCTGGTCACCGGCCGGGTGCCGGGTGGACCGCCGGCGCTGCTGGTGACCGCGCTTGTCGCGGCCGGCCTGACCGGGTACGCCGGGCTGGTCGTCGTCGAGGTGGGCGGCAACGGGGGCGGGCGGTGGCGGGCGGCGGCCCGATCCGCCGCCCGCGCCTGCCTCGACGCCCCCGCCCGGTGGGCAGCCCTCGCCGGGGTGACCGCGCTGGCCGGGTTGCTCGCCGTGCTCGTCACCCCGGTCGCGGTGCCGATCCTCGCCGGCTACACCGTGGCCGCCCTGCACGCCGTCGCCGGCCGCCGGCCGGTCCCCGCCAGCCCTGCCGGCCGCCGGCCGGTCCCCGCCCACCCGGAGCTGCCGTGAACGCCGGGCAGGAGTCGGCGCGGCTGGTGGTCGGCGCCACGGAGGTGGCCCGGTACGTGGTCGACCCGGCGCTGGACGCGCGGCACGGGCCGCGACCGTACCTGCACCCGGTCCGCACCCTGGGCGGCACGGTGGTCACCGACGCGCTGCCCGCCGACCACGTCTGGCACCTCGGCGCCTCCCTGGCCGTGCCGGACGTCAACGGCTCCAACCTCTGGGGCGGGCGCACCTACGTGCGCGACGTCGGCTACACCTGGCGTGCCGACCACGGGCGGATCGCGCACACCGGGTGGTCGCAGCGGTCCGCCGACCGGCTGGCCCACCGACTTGAGTGGCGCGACCCGCAGGGGGCGGTGCTGCTCACCGAGAACCGACGGCTCGGCGCCGTGTCGGTGGACGGGCACGTGCCGGCCTGGCGGCTGGACGTGGACTACACGCTGCGCGCCCCGGACGGGCAGGACGTGCGGCTGGGCAGCCCGACCACGAACGGCCGCCCGGACCGTGCCGGCTACGGCGGGTTCTTCTGGCGGGCGGTCTCGGCCGAGCCCGCGTCGGTGTTCGGCCCCTCGACGACGGGGGAGGAGGCGGTGAACGGTTCCGCCGAGCCGTGGGTCGCCCTGGTCGGCACCGGGCCGGACGGGCGGGCGTACACCCTGGTCTTCAGCGGTCTCGGCGACGGCGACCGGTGGTTCACGCGGACCGCGATGTATCCGGGCGTGGGAGTGGCGTTCGCGTTCGAGCGGCCGGCCACCATCGCGGCCGGCACGACGCGGCGAGGCCGGCACGCGGTGGTCGTCGCCGACGGCGCCTTGGACGCCGGCACCGCCGCTGCCCTGGCAGCCGGCGCGTCCATCCGGCGGCCGGACGGTGCTACTACGTCGTGAAGTAGGCGGCGCTCTCCGGGTCTGCCGGGTAGTAGGACTCGATCGCGATCTCGTCGATCGTGATGTCCATTGGGGTGCCGAATGTGGTGATGGTGGAGAACAGCCGCAGCTCTCGGCCGCCGATCCGCAGGATCATCGGGATCACCACGTCGGCGTCGACCCGTTGGCCCACCGGGTCCTCGGGCATCAGCAGTTCCTCGTAGAGTGCGGTGAGCTCCGCGTCGGGCGCTGCGGCGAGCTGGCGCGAGATCCGGCTGCGGAACACCGCACGTACGTCCGCCAGGTTGACGACCAGGGGAGCGAACCCACGCGGGTCCAGACCCAGCCGCACCAGGTTCACCGGTGGTCGCAACAGATCGGGCGCGACCTGCGCGAGGAACGGGTCGAGCGCGCGGTTGTTCAGCACGATGTTCCACCGACGGTCGAAGACCAGTGCCGGGTACGGCTCGTGCGCCTGGAGGACCCTGCGGACCGAGTCGAGGGCAGCCGACAGGGCGGGGTCGTCGAGCGGACGCTCCGCGTACCGGGGTGCGAAGCCGGCGGCGAGCAACAGACGGTTGCGGTCACGCAACGGCACGTGGAGTTGCTCGGCGAGCCGGAGGATCATGTCCGCGCTTGGTCTGGACCTGCCGGTCTCCACCAGGCTGACGTGCCGGGCCGAGACGTCCGCGGCGATCGCCAGGTCGAGTTGGCTGAGCCCGCGGCGTTGCCGCCACTGCCGCAGGAGCTCACCGACCGTATACACGATCATGAGCGTACTCATCGTCGCGTCGAACGCCATGAAGTGCGATGTCATCGACAACCGAACGCACCGGGCAAACACTGGGGCCCATGACGACGGAGAACAAGAGCATCGTCCAACGCGCGCTGGTGGGGCTGGTCGACAGGGGCGACACGGACACGCTCGCCTCGTTCCTCAGCGAGGACTTCATCCACCACCGGCCGGATTCGACAACCTCGACCAAGGCGGAATGGCTCGCCGCAGTCGGCGCCGCGCTGGGCCCGACCGCCGGCATGCGGGTCGAAATCCTTCACCTGGTGGCCGACAGTGACCACGTCGTGGTGCACTCGCGGCGTCGGCTCCCCGACGGGGGACCGGAGATCGTGGTCGTCGACATCCTGCGTATCGCCGACGGCTCCATCGCGGAGG
This sequence comes from Micromonospora sp. NPDC023888, assembly GCF_040639415.1. NCBI lineage: Bacteria > Bacillati > Actinomycetota > Actinomycetes > Micromonosporales > Micromonosporaceae > Micromonospora > Micromonospora sp. NPDC023888. Next base: position 90,350 of record NZ_JBEZZW010000018.1, read on the forward strand.
TGTGGGAGGTCATTGAACCGGTCGCCCACGCGGCCGCCAATCTGGCGTGGTGGGAATCTGCGCAATGATCAAGGCTCGCAGCCCGCGATGCGCGTCGGCGTGTCGTGGGCTGCCTTGTCGGTCATCTCCGCCCCGGACGCGTCTGCGGCCCCTTATCCTCAGCGGATAGATCAAGGGAGCGGGGCGTCGTCTGCACGACGGCCCATAGGAGGCCGTGGTGGGCGGACAAGATCGACCCAAGGGCATCAGTCCGACAGCGGTCGAGGGAGCGCCGGGGTTGTGGCGTGTCGATCTGCAGAAACACGATCTCAGCATTCCAGGACGCGAGGTCATCCAGAGTCGGGTGGAATTCACGCCGGACTCACCGCCGTTCAAGCACTTCCATCCTGGCGAAGAGATCATCTGCGTCCTGCAGGGCAGTCTGGAATACACGCTCGAGGGTCAACCACCAGTGGTGTGCAATGTTGGTGACGCGCTGACCGTGCCCTACGGCGTCCACCACCAGGCCCGCAACGTAGGCAAGGGAATAGCAGTCGAGCTAGCCACCTACGTAGTAGAAAAAGGCAAACCCCTCCTAACCAAAGTGGACTGACCCCGCCCGCCCGCCCGCCCGGTCAGGGCACGCGTCGATCATGAGGTTGTTGCCACGACACGCCGGCCGGGATGGCGATAACCTCATGATCACCGGGGTTCAGCGGGGTTCAGTGGGGTGGGCGCATCACCGGGCCGGCAGCGCGGCGGTGACCCGGATGGCCTTCACGATCGCCGGGATTGAGCCGATCAGCAGGACCAGGCCCCAGATGATCGCGATCACCGCGAAGATCAGTGCCGCCACGTCGTCGACGATGCTGACCAGGATCACCGGCACCAGGTTGTGCAGGAACTCCAGGACGACGGTGCACAGCAGGGTGGTGAGCATCAGCAGGACGAGACCCTTGTTCTGCAGGAAACGCGGCTGGGCCAGCAGCAACAGCCCGACCCACACCAGCTTGAGCAGCAGCACCAGCCCGAGTAGCACCGCCGCCTCGCCGACCGGGAAGAACCCCCACAGCGCCAGGTACGCGAGCGTGCCGAACGGGACCGCCAGGAACAGCGACACCATGATGGACAGTTCCACGAACGCGACGACGAGCGCGACCAACCCGACGATGATCAGGATGATCGAGAAGATCAGGCTGGCGACGCCCTGCACCCGGCCCTGGACGCGCTCGGGCAGCAGCATGCCCAGACAGAACAGCCCGGTGCTCCAGACCGCCACCGCGTCGATCAACGCCAGGTAGCCGGTACCCCGACCGGACGGCTCGGTGACCCCGGACACGTCGTCGAGGTCCACCTCCAGCGCGCCGGCACTGTCCGCGAGGGCAGCGCCGGCGTCGGCGCCGCCCAGCAGCAGCCCGGCGCCCAGCTCCACACCGATCGTCAGGACGATGGCGAGCATCGCCAGCAGCAGGAACGGCTTACGCAGGTCACCCATCGCGGCACCTTCCTCTCCGGCCACGGCGTGGCCACGGTGATCAGGCCACGGCGTGGCCACGGTGATCGGGTTAGGAGGTGGCCACGACGACAGTGCAGCCACCGAGGCCGGGGCAGGTCAGGCCCACCTCGGTGGCCTGGTCGACGGCGACCTTCGCCACCGCGCCGGTGCCGTCGGGCGCCGGCTCGACCTCGTCGCGGATCGTGAGGTCGGCATCGCCGGGCGCCGGCGCGACGACGATGAACCGTGCCGCGCTGCGCAGCACCAGGGTGCGCAGCCCACCCGGGTCGGCGACCCGCACCACGCACCTGCCGGAGAACGTCAACCGGCCCGTCTCGTCGGCGCAGTCGGCGTCGACAGTGCCCGGGTCCACCGCCGCCCGTTCGCCGCCCAACGCACCCAACCGGTCGACGAACCCGTGCCGGGCCCCCGGATCACCCCGGTCGTCGCCGCCCACGCCGACCGCGACCGCGAACAGCGCCACCAGCAGCACGGCGAGCAGCCCCAGCAACGCCTTCTGCCGGCCACTCATCGCGCCACGGCCTGCGCCACGAGCTCGGTGAACCGGATCTCGTCGACGCCCGCGAAGTACCGGTCGGTGCCCTGCGTCTTGCCCACCACCAGGAGCGTCACCTGGTGGGAGCCCTTGGTGAGCCGGACGGTGCCGACGTCGAGGAACTCCGTCTTCTGCACCTTCGGTGTGAAGCCGAGGAACGTGCCGCCGACCTGCGTGCCGTCGATGGCGAAGACGGTGTTGGCGTAGTCGAACGACGTGGTCCGCACCGCCGCGAAGCGCCAGGTGCCGTCCGCCGGGATCTGCACCGTCACGGTGACCTGATCACCGATCGCCAGCCCGGTGAAGAAGAGCTGCTTGTCCCCGGACCAGGTCACCCCGCAGCAGTTGGGCTGCGCGCCCACGGCCGCCTTGCTGCTCTGCGGAGACGTGACGACCGCGGCGTCCACCAGGCTCTCCGCCTCGATGGTGACCACCCGCGGCTCGCCGGGAGCCGGCTCGCCGTCGCGGGTCAGCAGGACCACCGCCACGCCCACCACCACCAGCACCAACGCCGCCGCGGCGGCGATCCACAACCACGGGGTACGCCGGGGCGGCGCGACCGCCCGCACCTCGTAGGTGACCCGACCGCTGGACCGCGAACTCTCCTCCGGCGCGGTGTTCGCCGAGTACGCGAACCCGGTCATGTCGTACCGCCGAGGCGGGGTGCCGGCGGGCACGGCGAGCTTGACCAGGAACGACACCGAGCCCTGCCCGGGTACCACCCGCTGCGGCTCGGCGACGGTGAACCACGCCCGCTGGGAGCCGTCACCGGGCGCCACGTCGAACACCACAGTGTCCGGCGCGTTGCCCGGGTTGGAGACGGTGAAGGTCAGCTCGCCGCTGTTGCGCGGGTCGAGGGTGAACTGCTCGGCGGCGGCGACGACCGCCCATTCGGTGGTCATGACGACTCCTCTTCCAGGACGATCTCGACGGTGGTCGAGGCGGGCTTCTCCGCCTCGACGATGCGGGTGATCACGGCGAGTTGGCCGGCGGCGGCGGCCGGGACGCGCACCACGACGTGGAAGGGCTGCTCGGCCGGCTCGTCCAGAGCGAAACCACTCAACCCGGTAGCCACCTCGAGAGCTCTCCGCATGCCGTACGGGGTGCCGCGCCACCGGGCCAGCAGCGCGGCGTTCGCCACCAGGTCGCGCAGCCGCCCCACCGGCAGCGGCAGGGGGGCGTCGGGCCGGGGCGAGGCCACCACGTGGTCCATCGCCACCCAGCGGGTCAACCGCACGACAAGCCCGTCCGGCGCCCGGTACGGGTCGAACAGGGCGTCCACCTCGGCGAGGATCGCCTCGTCCGGGGCGTGCAGCCCCTCCATCACGTCCAGCAGCGCCCAGAGCACGCTGCCGGGCACGCAGGCCCGCTGGTAGGCGGCGGGCAGCAGCCGTTCAATCGCCGAACGTCGCATCCTGGCGCACCACCTCGATGTCGTGCTCGCCGGAGCAGAGCAGCCAGGTATCCGGGACGGTCACCACGTCGGCGGTGGCCTGGTTGGCGCTGGGCGTCCAGTCCACCGCGTTGGCGCTGCGGTGCACGCCGCGTTCGCCGCCGGCCAGGATCAGCCGCTCCGCCGGCCCGGCCACCGGGCCGCCCGCTCCGCCAGCCGGGCCGCCACCCGCCGGGTTGCCGCCCGCTCCGCCCGCCGGGCTGCCGACGGCGATGGCGTCGACCGGCACGAACCGGGTCCGGTCGCGCAGCGGTAACCCGCAGTTGACGGACACCGATTGCCACTGCGGCTGTGCGCCGAGGGTGTCCAGCCGCAGCACCCCGCCGCTCTGCGTCGCCGCCACCGCGAGCTGGCCGGCGAACGCCAGGTCGCGGCAGGTGCCGCCGACCCAGCCGTTCTGCACCGGCTGCCACTTCACGTCGGACTCGAACAAGCGGGTGCGGTGGCAACCCTGCCCCGGCTTCTTCGGGTCCGGCTCGCCCGCGCCGCTCCACAGCAGCGTCGCCGGGCCGTCGTACTGCACCGCGAGCACCCGGTTGTCCACGTTCGCCAGGCCCACGTGGACGAAGCTGCCCGGTCGGCCACCGGCGGTCGACAGGTACACCCCGAAGCCGGCCTGCGCGGCCACCGCCACCCCCGGCGCGCCCCGCTCCGAGACGAACGCGCGCACCGCGTAGAACCCCCGATCGGCGTCGGACGGGTCGACCAGGATCTGCAACGGCACCGCCCCGGGCAGCAACGACACCTCGTACAGGCCGGTGTCGGTGGCTACCAGCAGCGCGCCCGCGCCGTCCCGGTCCAGCCAGGCCACGTCGGAGATCCGCGCGTCCAGGTCGGTGAGCAGTGACCAGGTCTCGCCCAGGTCGCTGCTCAGGTGCACCCGGGAGCCGCCGGACGACCGCAGCGTCACCACGGCCACCGAGCCGGGGCGCGCGACGATGCCCGGCCGCACCGGCGCGGGCGCGGGCGCCACCCGCAGCACCGTCTCACCGTCGAACCGGCCGGCCGGCTCCCACCCCGCACCGCCGTTGCTGGACCGGAACAGCACCGGCCCGCGACCGGCATACCAGGTGCGCGGCTGGTACTGGTCGACGGCGAGGGCGCGTACCTCCGCGTCGGGGGCCTCGTCGACCACGAACCGGACCGACTCGACATAGCGCACACCCGGCTCGGCGTGCTCCAGCAGCCGGTACACGTTCGACGCCCGCAGTGGCTCGCCGAACGGCCAGCCGGTCGGGTTGAGCGCGGTCGGCAGCGGGCTCAACGTCTGGTGCAGCCGGTCGTGGATGCGGCGGCGTACCGCGTCCACGTCCTCCTCCCGGCGGACCACCACCCGGGCCCGGACCGACACCGCCTTGAACCGGGCCCAGGTGGCCCGCGACCGGATGCCGAGCATCCGGCGTTCCTCCAGGTCCGCCTCCACCCGGCGGCGCGCCTCGGGCACCTCGTGCTCGCGCAGCACCGCCACCGGCAGCCGGCCACCGGGGCGGGCCGTCGGCGGCACGTACGGCACCAGCACCACCTCGACCTCACCGGGCCGGGCGAAGCTGTACACCGCCGCGCGGGTGAACGCCCGCGCCCGCGCCACCGCACCGGAGCTGGTGGCGAGGACCTCGAAGTCGCGGGCGGTGACCGCCCGTTGCTGGGCGAAGAACTCGTACGGGCCGCGCAGAAGCACCGACTCCAACGCCTCCACCTCCCGGCCGCCGGCCGCCGGGGCGGGGTTGTCCACGCGTACCCCGGGTAGCGGGTCGCGCAGGCTGGTCAGCGTGCCCGCGGCCACGTTGCCGGTGGGCCCGCCACCGGCGCGGTACCAGAGCCGGACCTGCCGTCCGGCCGGCGGCACCGCCGCCACGGTCACCGGCGCCGGGCCGGCCGGCGCGGGGTCGCCGGGCGCGGCCGGCGGTCGCAGGTCCAGGGCCGGGGCGAAGGTGACGGTGCCCGAGCAGCGGTCCACCAGGTACGCCTTGGCCTGCGGGCCGAGCCCGGCGAAGCTGTCCACCGGTCGCCAGATCTCGAACGTGCGGCCGTCGTGCTCCCGGGCCGCCGCGCCCAACTCGACGGTGCCGGCCGGCACCTCCACGCCGAGCAGCAGGTCCAGCGCCTCGGCGGTGTGCGCCAGCGGCGCGTGGGCGGCCCGCAGCACCTGCCCCGGCTGGCCGGTGCCCACACCGAGCAACTCCGCCTCGACCGGTTCGCAGTGGTGCATCCGTACCGTCACCGACGTCTCGTCGGCGGGCAGCAGCGTCGGCTCGGTGGTGACGAAGACGACCGGCCGGGGATCCGCGCCCCGGGCCGCCGCGACGCGCAGACCGGCCGGGATCCGGATGGCGGCCCGGTCGCTGCCGCTGCGGGTGAACCGGACGTCGGCCCAGGCCGCGGTGGGTGCGTGCCGGGTGACCCCGAGCAGGTTCAGAAACGAGACGTACGCCTTCTCCGGCAACTGGTTCAACCGGTAGATCATCACCTCGGTCAGGTGGGCGAACGCCTCCACCAGCGCCATCCCCGGGTCGTGCGCCGACAGGTCGGTCCAGGCCGGGCAGGACTGTCGGATCCGTTCCCGGGCCTCGGTGACGAGGTCGAGGAAGCCGCGATCGTCCAGGTGCGGCACGGGCAGCGTCATGACTGTCCTCCCTGCGCGGGCTCGTCGGCGGGGAGCAGGTCCACGGAGAAGACCAGTTGCCCGGGTGTCAGGCTGGCGCGCACCCGGTAGTCCAACCGGATCACCAGCCGCCACGCGTCGTCCGGATCCGGCCCGGCGTCCACGTCGATCACCTCGACCCGCGGCTCCCAGCGGGCGATGGCCTGCCGGACGTAGTGGATGGCCAGACCGGCCGTGGTGTCGTCGTTCGGCGCGAAGACGAGCCGGTGCAGTCGGGAGCCGTACCCGGGTCGCATCAGCCGTTCGCCCGGCGTCGTCGACAGGAGCAGGAACAGCGCCTGCCGTACGCTCTCGTCGCCCTCGGTCATCGCCAGGCCGCCGGCCGCGGTGAGCGCCAGGCCGCCGCCCCGCCCCGCGTCGAAGCCGGCCCCGACGAAGCGGAAGGCCCTCACCGGTCCGCCCCGAGGAACCGCTGGCGCGGGTCGCGCACGACGTGGTGGATCGAGTCGGGCGGGGTGCCGTTGGTGAACCCCTTCAGGTTGTCGAGCACCAGCCGGTGCCCGTCGACCCGCAGCCAGTCGCTGTAACCGACGCGCAGGCTCTCCGTCTTCGTGCACGGCTTGACGGTCGGGCCGTAGTTCGGGCAGGCGACGATCGTGCGTCCCTCCGGGTCGTCGTCCACAAGCACGGGTACGCCGGTGACTGTCACCCACTGCTGCGAGGGTCGGTTCTCGACCCGGCCGTCGTGATCGCAGGTGATCACGGAGTCACTGTGGATCCAGCGCATCAGCCGCCTCCTTCGTGGTGGGCGCGGGCCAGCGAAAGGGCCTGCCGCGCCGCGGTGGTCGGGTCCTCGGTCGACTCGGCACGCAGGAAGTCCACGCTGCGGGCGCGGACCACCATGGCCCGGCCGGGCGCGGAGATCACCAGGTCCGACGCCGCGTGCAGGGTGGCCAACTCCGGGGTCAGCTCCAGGAAACTGCCACCCTCGGTGGACATCCGCAGGCTGCGCCGCACGTCGTCGACGACGATCGACTGCCCGCCGGCGGTGCGCAGCGTCCAGCGCCGCGCCCGGCCGTCGTCGACGCCCGCGTCGTACGGCTCGACGGCGCCGAACAGCGAACCGAGCACGACGCCCGAGGCCGGCTCGCCACCGGGCAGCGCCACCAGCACGGTGTCGTCCGGATCGGGCAGCGCCACCAGACCCTTGCCCCGTCCCGCGCCGGGGCAGAGCACGGCGAGCCAGCCGGCGTCCAGGTCCCCGTACGCCGGCAGGGTCAGGCGGACCCGGCCCAACCCGTCGGGGTCGGCGACGTCGGTGACGGTGCCGAGGGTGACCACCGCCGCGCCGGGCGGGGTCGCCGGGGTGGCCGGCGGCACCGTGGAGAACCGCGTCAGGTGCCCGTTGGCGTCCACTGTGTGCACCACCTCGGTCAGCACGTACGCCCCGGCGACCGGGTCGGGCACACCGCTCAGCTCGATTCGTCGGCCCGGCCGCAGCGCCGGATCGCCCTCGGCCACCCCTTCGGCGGTGACCAGGGTGGCCGCCCGGGTGTCCAGCCGCGCCTGGGCCAGCGCCGCCAACTCGTCGTCGCTGCGGCCCGGCTGGTCGACGGCGGTGCGGACCCCGTCGGCGCCGACATCGGCCGGGTCCGGTCGGTCGAACGCCGGTCGGCCACATCGCGCCTCGTCGGCCTGCTGGCTGATCACCTCGGCCCGCTGCGGGTGCCAGCCCAGCGCGGCGCTGGCACCGCTGGCCTGGTCGGCGTTCGTGGACAGGCGCACTGTGTGCACGCTCGCGCCGAGGGCCAGCGCGACCGGCTCTCCGTAGCCCGCGAGGGTGACCAGCCGGACCGCGCCGCCGTCGGCGGCCAGGTGCAGCCCGGCCCGGCCGGCCACCTCGCGCAGCAGATCCAGATCACTGTGCCGGTGCTGCAACAACCGGTCCACCCGTGGCCCGTCGACCTCCGCTGTCACCTCCAGCCCCACCGCGCCGCACAGTTCCCGGGCCAGCTCGACGGCGGTCACCGAGGTGAAGACCCGCAACCCCTGCCGCTTGCGCAGCCGGTGCAGCGGGTCGTACGCCCGCAGCCGCAGCACCGCCGCGCCGTCGGCGGCGTACTCGACCTCCACTGCGGTGACCTCACCGTTGAACAGGGCGTCGGCCTGGTCGGCGAGCCGCACGTCGAGGGTTGTGCCGGGGCGCACCGCCGGGTCGAACGCGCCGACGCCGACGGAGGTGGCGAGCACCAGCTCCGCCTGGGTGGGCTGGTCCAGCCGTGCCGCCACCCGCAGCGAGCGGATCCGCTGACGAACCGCGCCGGTCAGCTCGGCGCCGTCGAGCAGGACGATCAGGGCGCGGGGCGCGACGCTTGTCACGGCGTACCCCCCGGGTTGGCGCTGGTGGGTGTGGGGCCGGTCGGGCCCCAGGCGGCGGGCGCGGTGGCGATCGAGGCTCCGACGAACGACGCGCCGGCACCAACCGCCCCGGCCAGCGCCCGCGCGGCACCGGTCACCGCACCCATCGCCGTCGATCGACCGCCGCTCGGGGCGCCAGGTGGCGGGACGGCGAGGGTGGTGCCGGCCGGCACCGCGAGCGGGTCGGTGATCCGGTTGTGGTCGGCCAGCAGACGCCAGCGCAGCGGTGAGCCGAGCGCGTCGTTGGACAGCAGGTCGAAACGCACACCGGATCGGCCCGGCTCCGCGGCGCCGTCGCCGGCCGCGATCACCGCGCTGCCCGGCGCGGCGGTCGGGGTGCTCGCCGCCGCCAACTCCTCGGCGAACCCCGCCTCGGCCTGGTCGGCCGTCTCGGCGGCGCGGACCAGCTTCAGCCGCAGCCAGGAACGCCGGGGCGAGCCGGTGCCGGTGAACGCGTCGAACCGCTCCGCCACCGCGATGATCACGCCGGGCACGTTCCAGGTCTTTCCCCAGACCAACCGGACCAGCGGTGGACGCAGCCAACCGTGCTCGGCTGCCGAGTTCTCCGCGAGCATCCACAGGGGACGGGTGAGCACCCGTACGTCGGCGGGACGGACCTGCGCCTGGACGAAGTCGACGTCGAAGAGCAGGTCGAGCACCAGCTCGGTCCGACCACCGCCGGTGAAGACAAGCGGGTCGTCGGCCAGCCCGGACCCGGTGAGCTGCCCGCCGGCGGCACCCCGATGGCGTACCCCGGCGAGCCGGGTCACCTGCACGGTCTCCGGGTTGAGCAGGCAGTCCACCCGCTCGCCGGAGGAGTCGATAAGAAAGGCGACGCGCTCCATCAGCCACCCGCCTGTTCCCGGTCCAGTCGACCGAGTTGGGCGGTGTCCAGCGCCGCACCGGCGACCGACCACAGCGCCGTGTCGTCGGGCAGCGCCGGCCACCTGTCGAACGCCGTCGCGTCGGCCTGGGACCCCGTGTTCTCCGGCCCTCGCCCGCCGCCCGGCTCGCGGTGCACCGAGCCGATCCAACCCACGCCCGCGGCCCTCGCGGCCGCACCGTTGCGGGGTGCGGTGTGCTGTCCAACCCGCTCGCCAACCTGCTGCCCCGACCGTGCCAGCTCGTCCGGCAGCGCCGGCCACAGCCCGCCGCCCCCCGCCGCCCCGCCCCCCGCCGCCCCGCCGCCGCCGGCGGAGTCAGTTGTGGACCTTGGAAGGAAAGTGCCCCTGGAGGGGCCGAAATCTTCCAAGATCTCGGCAGGGTGGGTGCGGAGGGGAGGGGCGGCCGGCCGGGTTGGGTTTCCGACTCGGGGCTGCTCTTTCGGGTCGGTGGCTGGGGTGTCGACAGGCGCCGGTTCCGTCGCCGCGACCCGTCGGGACGGCACGCGCTGCCGCCAACCGTCCCGCAGCCGGCCCGGCGGACGGCGGTCCGCATCCGGTGCGCGGGGCACCTCGGCGGTCACCGCGCCGTCGGAGGCGTCGCTGCCGACCCGTGGGCTGGCACCGTCCATCTCCGGGCCGCCGGACCGGTCGGCTGCCCTCGACGCGTGCGTCGACTCTCCGGTTGCACCCGTCGAGCGCGACCCGTCCGGCCGTCCGACCCCGCTCACCGCCTCCGGCCCGTCGACGCCGTACGCCGCGTCCACCGTGCCGTCGCCACCCACGGTGCCCGGTGTGGCGGACGCCGGGCGGCCACTCCCGGAGGAGTGCGCGGCCGCGTCAGGCCCGCTCATGCTTGTTGCGTGGCCGGACCGACCATCCGTGCCGGGGGCACGACGGCCCACCGTGCCGGGGGCACGACGGCCCACTGTGCCGGGGGCACGATGGCCCACTGTGCCGGGGGCACGATGGCCCACTGTGCCGGGGGCACGACGATCCACCGGGTCGGCAGGGAGCCCGGCACCCTCCCCGGCGGGCCGAGTCGGTCGGGTCAGCTCGGTCCACCGGTCCGGTCCGTCCTGATCGATCCGATCGTCGAAGCCGGAGCCGTCGGCGGGGTCATCGCGCCCCTCTGTCGTTGCGGCAGCGGGCCGACCGACGTCCAGGTCGTGCAGCAGGCCGGGCGCGTGGGCGGCGACCAGGTCCAGCCAGTGCTGCGGGGGTTCGCCGAATCGGCGCGGTGCCACAGCCGGCGCGCCCAAAGCCGGCGCGCCCACCGTCGGCGTGCCCAGCGTCGGCGGTGCCGCCTTCGGCGGGTCCGACCGTGCGGGTGCCCCGGCGGGCTCGACCCGCCCGGCGAGGCGCTGCACCGCCCCGGCCGCTGAGCGCAGCCGGCCGGCCAGCCAGCTACGCGGGTGTCGGCGCGGTGGCACCGCCGGTCTCCAGCTCCAGACCCTCGTAGCGCAGGGTCAGCGAGGCGATGGCGATCTCGTGGCTGAGCGTGTTGAGGTGCGCGCCACGCCACCGGGTGGGCCAGGCGTCGATCAGGTTCCACCGCAGCACCTCGGCGGTCCCGACCGAGTCGAGCAGCACCACTGAGACGTTGCGACGGTTGAGGGTGCCCTGCGCGGTGGCGTTCACCCAGTCCCACAGCTCCCGGGAGGCGGTGAGGCCGAAGTGCAGCGTCACCGGCTCGTACTCGGCCTGGCCGGGCACCATCCGCATCCGGCCCAGGCCGTGCTCCCGGTACGGCTGCCCGGGGATGTTCACCTCCAGCCCGGTCATCTCGGTGAAGTGGCCGTTCGTGACGCCGTTGATGAGCAGCCGGAAGTTGTACGCCCGGTACGGGTCGACCGGGGCGCCGGGTTGCGGGGTGGCTGTGGTGGGCATGTCAGCCTCCGATCGTCTCGGTCTCGGTGCCGCCGGCCCACTGGCTCAGCTTGAACACCACGAATTCGGCGGGCTTGACGACGGCGATGCCGATGTGGGCGATCACCATGCCCGCGTCGCGGACGTCCGCCGGGTTGGTCTCCTCGTCGCACTTGACGAAGAACGCCTCCTCGGGGCTGCGCCCGAGCAACGCGCCGTCGCGCCACACCCGGGTGAGGAACGCCCCGATGTCGCGCCGGATCGAGCGCCAGAGGGTGAAGTCGTTGGGCTCGAACACCATCCACCGGGTGCCGTTGGCGATGGCCTGCTCGATGGCAATGCTGAGGCGTCGGACGTTGAGGTAGCGCCACTCGCTGGCCTCGGCGGCGAGCGTACGGGCCCCCCAGACCCGGATGCCCTCACCGGCGAAGTAGCGGATCACGTTGACGCCCTTGGGGTTGAGCACGTCGTGTTCCGGCCGGGTGACCAGGTAGGCCAGGTCCACGGCCCCGCGGACGGGTTCGTTGGCGGGTGCCTTGTGCACTCCGCGCAGGGCGTCGGTGCGGGCCCAGATGCCGGCCAGGTGCCCGCTCGGCGGGGTCAGTTCCAACTCGCCGCTGATCGGGTCGCGGACCCGCAGCCAGGGGTAGTAGAACGCGCCGAATTCGGACTGCCGCGGCCGGTAGGCGGCCCCCTCGTGGCCGCCGGAGCCGCCCGGCTGGGCCGCGCCGCCGCCGGGACCGCCGGCCGCGCCGCCGCCCGTACCCTCTGCGGGTTTGGGGGGTTTGCCGGTGGACGGCGTCGCGACCCGGGTCAGCGCGGCGATGTCGTCGATGTCGGGTGCCGGGTCGCAGATGGCGACCATCGTGCGGGTCCGCTCGGCCATGCTGAGCAGCGCCTCGTGCGACACCACGTCGTGGAAGCCGGGCGCGGCGATGATGGAGATCTCGTCGATGGCCTCCAGCAGTTGCAGGCCACCGCGCCGCTGCCCGGTGCCGGTGATCGCGCCGCCCTCGCCGACGTTCACCACCCAGCAGCGGGCGCCCCCGTTGTCCAGGAAACCGAAGACCGCTCGGGCCAGCGGGGTGCTCTCCACCCGTTCTCCGTCGGCGAAGAGCCGCAGGAACTCCGTCCAGTTGTTGACCGGCACCGCCCGGCCCAGTTGGGCGTCGCGGTTCGGGGCGAGACCGACGAAGGCGGCGATGCTGGTGCTCGCCGGTCCGATCGGTCGGGCGCCGCTGGGGACCTCCTCGACATAGATGCCGGGGGAGAAGTAGCTGGGCATCGGTCCTCCTGTGCGGGTGGGCGGGCGTCAGTGGGTCGGTGGCGCGCAGACGATGACGAGGTCGGGTTCGCCGGGGTCGACGTCGGCGGTGAGGACGAGCCCACGCCCGGTCAGCCGGAGCCGGGCCGGGCCCGGGTGCTCGGGGTCGTGCGGGACGCCGACGAGTTGGAACCGGCCGTCGGTGTCGGTGCGGGTGGCGGACCCGGTGGCCGACAGCTCGACCCGCATCGCGGCGAGGGGTTGGTCCTCGGGGCCGACCACCCGGCCGGTGAGAGTGCGTACGTCCAGTTGCCGCAACCGCAGCGGTTGCAGCACCGGTGGCGCGGCCGGGGCCGGGTGGTCGACCTGTGCGGGTACGTCGATGAGCAGCGCCGGGCGCGGCGCGGCGCCGAACGCCGCCCACAGCGCGGCGTCGCCCGCCTCCAGGACGACCTCGTAGCTGCCGTCACGGGTGGCGGTGGTGAGTACCCGGTCCAGCCGGGGCAACCCGGCCGGCCCGGTCACGTAGAGCAGGTGGCGGACCGTGAACCGGTACGGTTCGCGGACCGCGCCGCTGGAGCGGGTCTGCCGGGCCGGGCGCAGCTCCAGCGGCCAGAGGGTGAGGCCGGCGGCGTCGCCGTCGGTGCGGGGCGGGCCGATCGGGACGGGTTCGCCCGCGGCGCTGGTCAGCCAGGCGGCCAACTCGGCGGTGGCCGTCTCGATCGGTCCGCGCCCGTGGTCGCTCATCGCGGCGGCGTCCCCTGGATCCGGTACGCGATGGCCTCGTTCCACACGTGCGGGTAGACGCCGATCTCGAAGTACCTGGTGAACCGGTTGATCGGGGCGTTCGTGTGGTCGTGGTAGAGCAGCCACACCGGGGCGATGGTGAACAGCACGTAGTTCGCGAGCACCAGCGGGATGTAGAGCGGGCCGAGCAGGCGACCCTGGAAGATGTGCACGTCCTCGTGGCGTTGGATGCCCGAGCTGGAGCCGGCGCAGACGGTGCCGATGGTGGTGGCGTAGCGGGGCGAGACCCCCTCCACCACGCTGACCCGGCCGCTGCCCGACGAGGTGGGCCGGTCCAGCGAGTGCCCGAAGACCAGGTGCACGGTCAGGTAGATGGCGCCGACGACCGTGTTGAGCAGACTCCAGGTGTGGTCGACGACGAAGAGGAAGATGCCGCGGGCGTCCGCCGCGTACACCCCGGCGGAGGCCACCGCCCAGCCGAAGACCGCGCCGACGAGCAGGCCCACGACGGCGCCGACCACGAGCCCGATCGGGCCGCCGGCGAGGAAGCCGAACAGGGCGCCGAGGATGACCTGGACCGCCGCGCTGAGAACTCCGAAGATCATGACGTCATCCCCTCAGACCCAGGAACGGAAGACTCGGGGCTCGCGACCGCTCGCGACCTGGGTCGGCGTGGCCTGCCGGTTGCCGGGCGGGAACTGGTTGACACCGAGGGCTGCGGAGAAGATGACGAGCGCGTTGAAGAACGCGATGATCCACTTCTCGCCGCCGGCGTCGTCGGCGAACGCCGCGGTCAGGTAGGACAGCAGGAGCGCGATGGCGATGGCGATCCACTTGCGGAGTTTGTCGCCACTGGGGCCGATCAGCCCGCCGATGACGTTGGTGGCCAGCAGGGTGGCGGCGCTCGCGCCCGCGATGGTCCCCAGGGCTGCCCAGGTGAAGAGATCGCTCATGACGATCCCCCTTTTCTGCGATGGTGCGACCGGGATGTGGTGGTGAGGTCCGGTGCTGCCGGGTGGGAGCACCGGGGCCGGGCGTGGCCGGCTGAGCCGGCCACCGGGTGGATCAACCGGGCCCCGGGGCGCCGGCGGGCGGGCCCGGCGATGTCGGTCCGGGCGAGGTCGGGTCGGGGGCCGCCGGCGCCGTGGCGTGCCGGCGTCGCAGCAGGAGTACGCCCACCGCGGCGAGCAGCAGCAGGAGGAGGAGGGCACCGCCGACGATCAGCGGCCATCCGATCCCGCCGCCGTCGTCAGCGGCGGCGGCCGGCGAGGTGGACGGTCGAGGTGGCGCCTCGGCGACGGCGCGCAGCTCGGCCGGCTTGTCCTTGTTGGGGTCGACCTTCCAGCTGACCGACCGGCCATTGACGGTGCCGTTGCTGTCGATCACCCGGCCGGGGAATGTCACCGAGATCTCGAACGACATCAACTTGAGGAATGCCTGCTGTTGCTGCGGATTCTGCTCGGCCACCTTTCCGCCGTATTTCGACGGATCGAGCGGCAACGTGAAACGGTACAAGTCGCCGGCCCGGACAAGTTTCACGCTCTCCGTGTCGAAACCTGCCAGCGGTGCCTTGCGATAACTGATCTGGGCGCCGAAGAATTTGTCGTCCTCGTACCGGGTCTCTTCCCCCGCCGGCAGGGCGGGAATGTTCTGCCGCAGCTCCGCGAAGGCCACCGGGATGTTCTTGTTCCGCGAGGTCAGCAGGGATTTCTCGGCGGTCAGCAGCAACTGCCCGTCGACCGTGTCGTCGGCGTTGACAGTGAGCCCCATGTTGAGTTGCATGCAGCCGCTCAGCGCGGCGACCAGAACGAGACACACCGCGACGCGGAGTGCCTTACCGCGGTTGACTCTCCTGTTCATGGGCTCAGTGTGTGTGATCCATTTCACCAAGAGCAGTCAGCGATCAGTCACAAGGTAGTCGCCGATTGTACCGACGCACTGTCATATGTGACCGAGGCCGACCGGCGTGCAATTGACTACTCTGGAGCTTTGGGGCCAAGAACAGTTTCCTGGTGGTGATCCCCCGCGCGGGGGAGGTCGGTCCGGGCGGGCTGGGGCAGGCTGGGCGCACCCGTTCAGCCACCCCCGAGGACCACGATGACGCCGGCTCAGCGCCACACCCCGAAGATCGAACTGCATGTCCACCTGGAGGGAACGGTCCGTCCGGCGCTGCTCGCCGCGCTGGCCCGCGGCCATCGCCTCCCGGTGCCGGCCGAGACACCCGGACGGTTCGACGACCTGTACGACTTCATCGCCACCTGGAACGCGATGACGACGGTGCTGCGGACGCCGCAGGACTACCAGCGGGCACTGCTGGCCTACGCGGCGGAGGCCGCCCGCGACGGCGCGGTCCACCTGGAACCGATAGTGGACGCCGAGGAGCGGCTCGGGTTGTCCGGCTGGGCGAACCTGCTCGCCGCCCTGGTCGACGCGGCGGTCGAGGCCCGTGAGTCGTACGGGGTGTCGATCGGGCTGACCCCGCAGGTCTGCCGGGGCCACGAGGTGGGCTTCACCGAGAACGCGGCCCGCATCGCCACCCGGTTCGCCGGGCGGGGCGTGGTCGGCTTCGGGCTGTCCGGCGCCGAGGGGCGGCACCCGACCACGCCGTACCGCCGGATGGTGGAGCTGGCTCGCGACGGCGGCCTGCCGTTCGTGCCGCACGCGGGCGAGGCGGCCGGGCCGGAGGCGGTCCGCGAGGTGCTGGCGATGGGCGCGGTCCGGATCCGGCACGGGGTGCGGGCCGTGGAGGACCCGGAGCTGGTCGCCGAGTTGGCCGGGCGGGGCGTCGTGTTGGACGTGACGCCCACCTCCAACCTGCGCCTCGGCGTGGCCCGACCGGACCTGCCGCATCCGTTGACGGTGCTGACCGACGCCGGGGTCGCCTGCTCGGTGTCCACCGACGACCCGGCCATCTTCGACATCACCCTGGCAGATGAGTACGCGTTCGCCGCCCAGCTCGGGGTGCCCGCCGCGACCGCCTACGCCGCCGGCCTGCGCGGCATGCTCACCGACGCCGCCGACCACGCGCGACTGGTGGCGGTGGGGGAGCAGGCGTACCAGGGCGGCGCACCCGCCTAAGCTGAGCCGGTGATTGTCGTCGCGTGTGTGCTGCTCGTGGATCCCGACGGGCGGGTGCTGCTGCAACTGCGCGACGCCGACGCGATGTACCACCCGGACGTGTGGGGGCTGCCCGGCGGCCACGCGGAGGCGGGGGAGACGCCGGAGCAGGCCGCCGAGCGGGAGCTGTGGGAGGAGACCGGCCTGCGCCCCGACGGGCCGCTGCGCCCGATCGCCGTGCAGGCGCGTCCCGAACTGGGCCGGGAGATGCACTACTTTCTCGGCCTCACCCGGGCCCGGCAGGAGGACGTGGTGCTCGGTGAGGGCGCGGCGATGGTCTTCGTGCCCGGCGACGAGGTGCTCAACGGTCGTCAGTGGACTCCGGGCACCCAGGAGGTGCTGACCCGGTTCCTCGCTGCGTCCGACTACACCGCCTCGTTCACCGGCCGGACGCCCACCGGGCCGGCCTAGCCGGCGGGGGGTCGCCAGTCGGCGTAGCGGGCCATACTCCGCAGGGCGGCCCGGCCCGGGGTGAGGCGCAACGCGGTGTTGCGCACCGCGACGGCGATCGGGTTGTGCAGTTGCTGTCCGAACCGCCCGGCGACGTGGGAGGCCCGGGCCACGGACTGGCTGCGCGGTCGACGCTGCCTGTCGTACGCGGCCAGGGCGGCGGGCACCCCCTCGGCACCGTCGGCGCAGACCGCGCCGAGCACCACGGCGTCCTCGATGGCCTGCCCGGCGCCCTGACCGAGGTTTGGTGTCATCGGGTGGGCGGCGTCGCCGAGCAGTGCCACCCGTCCCCGCACGTACGAGGGCAGCGGCACGGCCAAATGGTGGATGTCGTTGCGCAGGACGACGCCGGGTGGGGTCGCCGCGAGCAGCGCCGGGATGGGGGCGTGCCAGTCGCCGAAGTGTTCCCGCAGGACCGCCAGCTCGTCGGGGGCGTGGCCGCCGGGCGGGGCGTTCAGTGCGCCGTACCAGTAGAGCTGGCCGTCGCCGATCGGCACCATGCCGAACTCGGCTCCCGGTCCCCAGGTGATCGCGGCCGGGACCGGGTCCGGAAACGCGATAGCCGCGCGCCACGCCGTCGACCCCGCGTACACCGGGCCGGGGTGTCGCGGGAAGAGGTGGGCGCGGACCAGGCTGCGCAGGCCGTCGGCACCGACCACCAGGTCGGCGTCCAGGGTGTGCGGGCCGTCGGGCCCCCGGTAGCGCACCTCGGCGTGGTCCGGGTCGGACTCGACGTGTTCCACAGTGGCGTTGGTGCGCAGGGAGGAGGCCGGCAGGGCCTCGCGCAGGCTGCGATGCAGCGTGGCCCGGTGCACGCCGAGCGCCGTGGTGCCGAGCTGCCGGATCATCTCCGAGGCGTCCACCCGGGACAGCCACCGCCCGTGCCGGTCGCGGATGCCGCCGGGTGCCTCACCGTGGCCACCCCGGCGCAGGGCCGGGCCGAGGCCGAGGGCGTCCAGGCCGCGCACCGCGTTGGACATCAGGCTCAGGCCGGCACCGACCTCGCGCAGCTCGGCGGCGCGCTCCAGCACGGTGACCCGCCACCCGTGCCGGTGCAGGGCGAGAGCCGCGCTCAACCCGCCGATCCCGCCGCCCACCACTACCGCGTGTGCGTCGTCCATGTCGATCCTCCTTCTACATCTGTAGAAGAGTGATACTACCTGCGGACCCCGAGAAGAAGGAGTGCCATGACGGCGCGGGCGAACCGGATCGCGACGCTCACCGACGCGGCCATCGAGTTGATCGCCGACGGTGGCATGCGAGCGCTCACCCACCGGGCGGTCGACGGCCGCGCCGGGATGCCCCCCGGCACCACCTCCGCGTACCTGCGCACCCGGCAGGCGCTGATCGAGGCAGTGGTGGGGCGGCTCGCCGAACGGGACCGGGCCGACCTGGCGCACCACGACCTGCCGACCGGCCCGCCGCCGCCGACCGGCGCCCCCCGGCTCGACGGAAACGATCTCGACGGCCTCGCCGTCGGCGTCGCCGAGGTGCTCGACCGTTGGCTCAGCACCGGGCGCAGCCGGACCCTGGCCCGGTACGCCTGCCTGCTGGAGGCGGTGCACCGGCCCGAGCTGCGCGGCATCCTGCAACACGGCACCGGCCTGCGGGTGCAGGCCCGGGACCTGCTGACCCGGGCCGGGGCCGCCGACCCCGAGCGACAGGGCGACCAGTTCGTCGCGTTCGTGGACGGGCTGCTCTTCGACAGGTTGGTCGGCGCGGGCGCGCTCAGCGCCCCGCAGCCCGGCAGCGCGGCCAGCCGTGCCGACCTGAGCACGGCGGTCCGTACGCTGCTGCGCGCCCTCACCGGGAAGTGACCCGCCGTCCCGGTCCGCGATCCCACCCCGGAGCAGCCCGGTGAGCAGGTCCCTCGCGTGATGGGAGACGATCACCCCGGGTGTCGGGGGCCGGCGGCGCAAGGAGGTGGCGATGGTGCGGTTCAGCGGTCTGCGGACGGCCGGTGGGCGGCTGCGGCACGGCTGGCGGCCGGTGCTGGAGGCGACCGTGGCGGCGACCGTGGCGTGGCTGCTGGCCACCCGGTTGCTCGGGCATCCCCAGCCGTTCTTCGCGCCGGCCGCGGCGCTGATCGTTCTCGGCCAGGCGCGCGGTCAACGTATTCGCCGGGCCGTCGAGGTCGTGCTCGGGGTCGCCGCCGGGGTGCTCGTCGCGGACCTGGTGGTGCAGGCACTCGGCCCCGGCAGCACCTGGACGGTCGGCACCGTCATCCTGCTCACCGTCGTCCTCGCGGTGGCCTTCGGAGCCACCGGCGTGACGCTCGTGCAGGCCGCGGTCTCCGCGCTCTACCTGGTGGTGGTCGCACCGCCGGACGGGTCGTTGGTGCCGTTCCGCTTCGTCGACGCGCTGATCGGCGGCGCTGTCGCGCTCGCGGCCAGCCTGCTTGTCGACGCCCGGCACCCCCTCGCGCCGCTTGTCGCCGAGGTGCGGCGGACCTTCGACGAACTCGCCGGGCTGCTCGGCGAGATCGCCGACGCGCTTGACCACGGCGACGAGGCCGCCGCGTTCGCGGCGCTGACGCAGGCCCGGGGAATGGACGCCCGGGTGGACGGGCTGCGCGACGGGGTGCTGGCCGCCGGTGAGGCACTGCGGCTCAACGTACGTCGGCGCCGGCACATCGGTCGGCTGAGATCGGTGGACGAGTCGATCCGGCAGATCGACTACGCGGTCCGCAACGTCCGGGTGCTGGC
Organism: Micromonospora sp. NPDC023888; assembly: GCF_040639415.1. Classification (NCBI taxonomy): domain Bacteria; kingdom Bacillati; phylum Actinomycetota; class Actinomycetes; order Micromonosporales; family Micromonosporaceae; genus Micromonospora; species Micromonospora sp. NPDC023888. The sequence goes on from NZ_JBEZZW010000018.1 coordinate 109,886, forward strand.
CCGCGCCGGCGTGACGCTCAGCCGGCTGCACACCCCGGCGCCGCCCGAGCTGGGAGCCGCCCTGCGATCGCTTGCCGAGGCCGTTCGCCAGGCCGGTGCCGCCCTCGCCGCCGACCTCGACGGCCACGACGAGACCGCCGACCGGCACGGCACCCGGGCCGCCGAGTCGGCGCTGGCCGCCGTACACACCGCCGGGCAGCTCTTCGGCACCGCGCCCACCCTTCCCCTAGCCATGATCGTCGGTCAGGTCCGGGCCACGGCCATCGACCTGCTGCGGGGCGTCAACCCGGAGGACGACGCCGCCGTCCTCGCCCGCGTCGACGAAGCCCTCGGCCTCCCCGCCGTCTGACGTCTCCCCGAGCGTGAGCCAGGTGGTGGCGCGGTCGCGGATCGAAGCGGGGATCTCGTGGCCGCCGGGAAACTCCTCGAACCTGACGTCGTACCCGAGGCCGTGCAGGTGCGGAACGAGGCGGCGGCTGCACACGTCGATGGGCAGCACCCGGTCGTCGACACCGTGCGAGACGAAGATCCGTGGTCGACCGTGGGTGGTCGGTGGCGCGGCGAAACCGGGGGAGAAGGCCAGCACCGCGTCGACCAGATCCCCGTTCGCCAGGCCCAGGGAGAGCGCGTACGAGGCGCCGTCGGAGAAGCCACCGAACGTCACGTCCCGCACCGGGTAGCCGTCGAACACGGTCGCCAACAGCCCGTCGATCCGTCGGACGTCCGCCCCGAAACCGCCGGCGATCAGGTCCCAACTCGCCGCCGACGACTCCGGGGCGACAAGCAGCAGGTGCTGCGCGTCCGCCACCGGCGACAGCAGGTCCAGCCCCTGTCGCGCGGAGCCGCCCGCGCCGTGCAGGAGCAGCACCAGCCGGTACGCCGAACCGTCGGGTGCCGGATCCGGGACGTACGCCAGCGCCAGCCGTTCCCCGTCGGGGCCGGTCATCCGCACCAGCCCGGTGGGGCCCGGCGTCACCGGCGGGTGGGGGCGGGCGGTCAGCCGCCCGTGCCGGGGATCCGGGTACGGCGGCGCGGAGTCGGACACGGCCTGCGCTCCTCGCGGTCGACGCAACGTCCGACGCGGTTACCCGGGCGGCCAGGGCTTAACCGTCGGCCTCGCGCGGGAGGCGCGGCGACCCGCCGGCGGTCGGGGCTCAGGCGCTGGCCCGGGCCACCAGGGTGGACGGGAAGAGAGTCACCCGGGCGGCCGGACGCCCGTCCAGCAGGGCGGTGGCCGCGGCCACGGCGATCCGCCCGACCGGGTGACTCGCCGTGGTCAGGGCCGGGGCGGTCATCCCGGCCAGCGGGATGTCGTCGAAGCCGGCCACCGCGACGTCACTCGGCACCCGTACACCGGCGTCGCGCAGCCCCGCGATCACTCCCAGCGCGGTGTCGTCGCTGATCGCGTAGATCGCGTCGACGTCCGCCCAGCGGCGCAGTGCCTCGCCGGCGGCCACCCGGCCGCGCGCCGCCGTGAAGTCCCCGGTGATCTCCCACTCCGGCAGGCCGGCCTGGCGCATCAGCCGGCGGTACGTCTGCACGGGGCGTTGCGCGCAGGGCAGCCACCGGGGGCCGGTCACCATGGCGATCCGGCGGCGACCGGCGGCGTACAGGTGGCGGAGTACCGCGTCCGAGCCGGCGGCGTTGTCGACGTCGAACGACGGCACGGTCGCCGAGCCGACTCCGATCGAGACCACCCGGCCGCGCAGCGACCCGGGCACCGCCGCCAGCAGGTCCTCGGTGGTGTTGACCAGGATCACCCCGCACACGGTGCGGTCCCCGGCGAGCTGGTGCAGGCCGCGGGGGTCACCGAGCGGCAGCCAGTGCAGCGCCACCCCGACACCGGCGGGAGTGCACACCCGGGCGGCCGAGCCGACCACCTGGTGGACGTACGGGTCGTCCAGCACCGCCGCGCTGGCCCCCTGAGCGGCCACGACCAGTCGTACGCCGCCGCCGCCGCGGACCAGCGCCCGCGCGGCCGGGTTCGGCACGTAACCGAGCTGGTCGACGGCTGCCGTGACCTGTTCCCGAGCTGCCGGCGAGGCGAACCCCGTGCCGGCGATCACCCGCGACGCGGTGGACCGCGACACCCCGGCGATCCGGGCGACGTCCTCGAGAGTGGCAGGTCGCTGTGCCGCTGCCGTCATCGTCGCCTCCCCGCGGCGGCCCGTCCGGTCGGACAAACGCCTGTTCACATCATGCCCTGGTCGGTCCATTGGCGGTAAGGGGCGGTTGCCGGTTGTGGTGGTAGCGCTCTCAGGTGTGCGATCGTGCCAGGAGATCACCCCGAGAAAGAGGACCTGACCCCGTGAGCGCCCCCACCAGCAGACCCCTGGCCCCGGCCACCACACCGCCCTCGCGGGCGGTGCTGATCGCCCGCAACGGCGTCGCTGTCACCTTCACCCTCAACGGGCTGGCCGTCGGTAGCTGGTTCTCCCGCGTACCGGCGGTCCGCGAGGCGTTGGACCTCTCCGCCGGCCGCCTCGGGCTGCTCCTGCTGGCGATGAGCGTCGGCGCGCTGCTCGCCATGCCCACCTCCGGCCTGCTCGCCCAGCGACTCGGCGCGGCCCGCACCGTGACCCTGGCCACCGTGCTTGTCGCCCTCGGCCTGACCGTGGCGGGGCTGGGCGCCACGATGACCGGGTCGTTCGCCATCGTGGCCCTGGGACTTGCCGCCTTCGGCTACGGCTCCGGTGCCTGCGACGTGGCGATGAACGTCGAGGGCGCGGCTGTGGAACGCCGCCTCGGTCGTACGATCATGCCCCGTTTCCACGCGGGGTGGAGCCTCGGTTCGGTGGCCGGAGCGGCGCTCGGCGCCGGCGCGGCCCGGTTCGACGTGGCGGTCGGCGCGCACCTCGTCGCGGTGGCGGTGATCGTGCTGGCCGGCACCGTGCTCGCGTCCCGGACGTTCCTGCCCGTCGTCGGCGATCACACCGGCGACCCGGCGGACGCCACCCCGGCGGCCCGCCGCCGTGCCCAGCTCGCCGCCTGGCGGGAACCGCGCACCCTGCTGATCGGGCTGTTCGTGCTGGTGGCCGCGTTCACCGAGGGTGCCGCCAACGACTGGCTGGCCGTCGCGTTCATCGACGGACGGGACCTGAGCGAGGCAGCCGGCGCGGCGGTCTTCGGGGTCTTCGTCGTGGGCATGACCGCCGGGCGCACCGCGGGCACCGTCGCGCTGGACCGCTGGGGTCGGGTGCCGGTGCTCACCGGCACCATCGGGCTCGCCGTGGTCGGTGCCGGCCTGGCCGTGCTCGCCGGTTCGGGGCCGCTCGCCATCGTCGGCGTCGCGCTGTGGGGTCTCGGTGCGTCGCTGGGCTTCCCGGTCGGGATGAGCGCGGCCGCCGACGAGGAGGCACACGCGCCGGTGCGGGTGAGCGTGGTCGCGGTGATCGGTTACACCGCGTTCCTGGGTGGGCCGCCGCTGCTGGGGCTGCTCGGCGACCAGGTCGGCACGCTGCGCGCCCTGCTGGTGGTGCCGCTGCTGCTGCTGCCGACCCTGCTGCTGGTGCCGGTGCTGCGCCCGCCGCACACCGCCGAAACTGCTCCGTCGGTAGGTAAAAACTAACCCACGTCACCGCCGGGCGGTATCGGGTACGCGGCCGACTGCGCCGCGTACCCGTGCTGGTTACTGTCGCCCGATGCCAACCGACGAGATCACCGCCGCCGCGGCGGGCACCTGGACCCTGGGCGACCGGACCGTGTACCGGATGGGCTTCGGCTCCATGCGGATCACCGCCAATCCCGACCGCGACCGGGCGGTCGCCCTGCTGCGCCGCGCCGTGGAGCTGGGCGTCAACCACATCGACACGGCCGCGTTCTACGTCTCGCCCGGCGGCGCCCTCGGCGTCGGCACCGGCCCGGCCCGCTACGCCCCCGACCTGATCCGCGCGGCGCTCGCCCCGTACCCGGACGACCTGGTGATCGCCACCAAGGTCGGCTTCGGGTACGACCCGCAGGCGGGCTTCACCGAGGCGCTCACCCCGGCCCAGTTGCGTGCCCAGGTCGAGGAGAACCTGCGTCGCCTCGGCCGCGACCAGCTCGACGTGGTGAACCTGCGCCTCGGCCGGGGGCCCGGTGCCGTGCCGCTCGTCGACCGGTTCGGCGCGCTCGCCGAGTTGCGCGCCGCCGGGCTGATCCGGCACCTCGGGCTGTCCGGCGTCCGGCTTGAGCAGCTGGACGAGGTGGCCGACGTCGCGCCGGTGGTCTGCGTGCAGAACAACTACGGGGTGGACGCCTACCGGAAACAGGACGACGTCGTCCGGGCCTGCGGTGAGCGGCGGATCGCCTACGTGCCGTTCTTCGCGTTGGCCGGCACCGGTCGGGAGGCGGGCGCGAGCGCCGTGCAGAGCGAGGCCGTCGAGGCCGTCGCCCGCGCCCACGGCGTCACACCGCAGCAGGTACGCCTGGCCTGGACCCTGCACCAGGGCGCCCACGTGCTCGCCATTCCCGGCACCGGGGACCCGGACCACCTCGCGCAGAACGTGGCCGCCGGAGCCCTCCGCCTGACCCCGGAGGACCTGACCCGTCTGGGTTGATCGTCCACCCCCGCGCCGCTCAGGCCCGCACGACGTGCACCATGATCTCCTGACCGTCGCCCACGGTGCCGGAGAAGCCCTCCGACAACGCGTCCACCACCGTCAGGGTGAGCGCGAGGGTCTCGTGCGCGATGAGCTTCTGATGCGTGGAGATCGCCGCCGCGACCTCCGCGGGCGCGGCGATCGACACCGTGATCCGGTCGGCGACCTCGAAGTCAGCGTCGCGGCGGGCCTGCTGGATGATGCGGACGACGTCGCGGGCGACGCCCTCGGCCGCGAGTTCGGGAGTGATCTCGGTGTCCACCGCGATCGTCGCGCCGCGCTGGGACTCCACGACCCAACCGGTGCGCGGCACCTCCGTGATCAGGATGTCGTCCAGGCCCACCTCGACCTGCTCACCATCGACCGACAGCGGGTACGCCCCATTGGCCCGGACGCCGTCGACCAGGTCCCGGGGGGCCACGGCGGCGATGGCCTTCGCGACGTGCTGGGTGCGGTTGCCGAACCGGCGACCCAGGGTCCGGAAGTTCGCCTTGACCTGCACGTCGATGACCCCGCTCTGCGAATCGAGCGGCTGGAGGACCTTGACGTTCAACTCGTCGCCGATGTCGTCGAGCAACGCCTGCGGGAGCACCGTGCCGGCCGGCAGCCCCACGAGCGCCCGGCTCAACGGCTGCCGGATCCGCAGGCCGCTCGCCTTACGCGCCGACCGGCCCGCCTCGGCCAGCGCCCGCGCCGTGGCCACCTGGGCCGACAGCTCGGCGCTGATCAGCGAGGTGTCGGGCGTGGGCCAGGTCGCCAGGTGCACCGACTCCGGGGCCGATGCGGCGCCACGTCGGACGACCTGCTGCCACACCTCCTCGGTGAGGAAGGGAATGAACGGCGCGAGTAGCCGGGTGAGGATGTCGAGGCACTCGTACAGGGTGGTGAGGGCGTCGGGCTCGCCCTCCCAGAAACGCTGCCGCGAGCGCCGCACGTACCAGTTCGACAGGTCGTCGACGAAGTCGGCGAGCAGTCGGCCGGCGCGGGCCGTGTCGTAGTTCTGCAACCGTTCGTCCACGGCGGCGGCGAGGGCGTGGACCTCGCCGACGATCCACCGGTCCAGCACCGGTCGCTGGGCGACGGGCTGCGCCAGGTGCGGCGCCCACGTCGAGTGCGCCGCGTAGAGGGAGAAGAACGCCGCCGTGTTCCAGTAGGTCATCAACACCTTGCGGACGATCTCGTCGAGGGGACCGGGCCCGATCCGGCGCGGCGACCACGGTGAGCCGGAGCAGGCCATGAACCAGCGCACCGCGTCTGCCCCGTGCGTGTCCATCAACGGGATCGGCAGCAGGATGTTGCCCAGGTGCTTGCTCATCTTGCGGCCGTCCTCGGCCAGGATGTGCCCGAGGCAGACCACGTTCTCGTACGGGGACCTGTCGAAGACCAGGGTGCCCACGGCCATCAGCGTGTAGAACCATCCCCGCGTCTGGTCGATCGCCTCGCAGATGTACTGGGCCGGGTAGGTGCGCTCGAAGATCTCCCTGCTACCCGGCACGTGGGGGTAGCCCAACGACGCGAACGGCATCGCTCCGGAGTCGTACCAGGCGTCGATCACCTCCGGTACCCGGGTGGCGACAAGGCCGCAGTCCGGGCAGGCGAAGGTGATCTCGTCGACGTACGGGCGGTGCGGATCCAGCTCGGACAGGTCGGCGCCGGCCAGCTCGCCGAGCTCCGCGCGGGAGCCGACGGCTGTCACGTGGTTGTCCGGGCAGCGCCACAGCGGCAGCGGGGTGCCCCAGTACCGGGAGCGGGACACCGCCCAGTCGATGTTGTTCTTCAGCCAGTCGCCGTAGCGGCCGTGCTTGATGTGCTCCGGGAACCAGTTGGTGTTCTCGTTCTCCCGGGTCAGCTCGTCGCGTACCTCGGTGGTCCGGATGTACCAGGACGGCTGCGCGTAGTACATCAGCGGGGTGTGGCACCGCCAGCAGTGCGGGTACGGGTGCTCGAACGGCTCGTGCCGGAACAGCCGACCGGACGTCCTGAGGCGGTCGATGAGCAACGCGTCGGCGTCCTTGAAGAACACCCCGCCGACCAGGTCGATGCCGTCGTTGAACCGCCCGTTCGGGGCGACCGGGTTCACCAGCGGCAACCCGTACGCGCGGCAGACGGCGAGGTCGTCCGCGCCGAAGGCCGGCGCCTGGTGCACCAGGCCGGTGCCGTCCTCGGTCGTGACGTAGTCGGCGAGGACCACCCGGTGCGCGTCCGGGATGTCCACCAGGTCGAACGGCCGCTCGTACCGCAACCCCTCCAGGGCCGACCCCGGTACGGTCGCCAGGATCTCCGCCTCGTCACCGAGCACCCGCCGGGTCAACGGTTCGGCGACGACGAACGTGCCCTGCCCGGTGCGGGCGAGGGTGTACGTCACAGTGGGATGGACGGCGACCGCGGTGTTCGACACCAGGGTCCACGGGGTGGTGGTCCAGATCAGCAGCTCGACACCGTGGTGTCCGGCCACCGCCCCGCGCACCGGAAACCGCACGTACACGGACGGGTCGGTGACGGTCTCGTACCCCTGCGCCACCTCGTGGTCGGACAGCGTCGTGCCGTCGCGGGTGCAGTACGGGGCGACCCGGAAGTCCTCCACCAGGCGCCCGCCGTCGTGGATCTGCTTCAGTGACCACCAGACACTGTCCACGTACTCCGGGGACATCGTCTGGTACGGGTGCTCCAGGTCGATCCAGTAACCCATCCGCTCGCTGAGCTGGACGAACTCGTCCACGTGCCGCAGTACCGAGGTACGGCACAGGGCGTTGAACTCGGCGATGCCCATCTTCTCGATGTCGGGCTTGCCGCTGAGCCCCAGCTCCTTCTCCACGGCGAGCTCGACCGGCAGGCCGTGGCAGTCCCAGCCGGCCCGGCGGGGCACCGAGAAGCCCCGCATCGTCCGGTACCGGGGAAAGAGGTCCTTGAAGACCCTCGCCTCGATGTGGTGGGTGCCCGGGGTGCCGTTCGCGGTCGGCGGCCCCTCGTAGAACACCCACGGCGGACCGTCGGCCGTCTGTTCCAGACTCCGGTCGAACACGTTGTTGGTCTGCCACCACTCGATGACCGCACGGTCCATCCCACCAAGGTCGATCTTGGTGGGTAGTGGCACGAATGGCGACTTCGAAGGACCGTCCGGCACCGACGTTCTCCCTACACTCCACATCCGCTCACGCGGGCATCAGGTCACTGCCCACGCGGGGACGAAGTGTCAGGCGTACGGCCAGGACTCCGCGGTACCACCCCGCTTGCGCCCGACGGTGCGGGCGCCGCTCCATTTCGCGACGTGACGTGTCGCTACGTCCGGGTCTACTGGGGCGGCCGAGCTGCCCGTTCTTCCGGAGGCTCCCCGGTGATGGCCGGATCGGTGCCGATGCCGTTCAGCATAGCTGTCCGTGGGTGCGGCCAGCGGCCGGAGTGCTAGGGCATGTTTCATAGGAACTGGCCGGCCTGCGGCGGGCCCGGACGACGACCGGCGGCGTTGCGGTTTCGCCCGGATACGACACCGGTATCCGAACGAAACCGCGCCTTGCCGGATCGCCGCCCGGACTCCGCCTCGGCTCGATCGCCCTTATGAAACATGCCCTAGGCGTGCAGCCAGACGCGGAGCGGACCGGTGGTGCTGAAGCCGGCGGCGCGGGCCGCCGCCAGGTCCGCTGTGGTTTCGTAGCCGAGCAGCGGCGTGCCGGGCACGGTGGCGCACATCGCGCGCCAGATGTCCCGAGGGTTGTCGGTGCGGGTGAACAGGTTGGAGACGCCGCACGGGCCGCCGCCGGTGAGCACCGCCCCGCCGGTGATCGCACCCCGGTCGTCGTGGCGGGCGAGCACCCGTACCCGGGGGTCGGTCAGGAGCGCGGGGCGGAACAGCTCCCCGCCGCCGTGCGCCGCCGCCCAGGCCGCCAGGTCGTCGGCGGTGGCGACCTGGCTGAGGGGTGCGTCGGCCGGCGGCGCCCCCGGTTGCCGGTGAATCCACTGCGCGTCGAAGAGCACCCGGAACCCGTACCCGGACAGGTCGAGGTCGGCGAAGCTGTCCTTCACCGACGCGCCGGGCCCCACGTCGACCCGGGCCAGCAGGGCCACGGCGTCGACGCCCGGCCGCAGGGTGACCGCGTCCGGATACCACTGTGGTGAGCGGTGCGGGACCGACCAGGCGTCGGCGTCGGTACGGCCGGCCAGCCCGTGGGTGCCGCAGACGATGTCGCACCATTCGGCGTTGTCGCGGGCCGCCGCCACTCGCGGGTCGTTCAGCATGCCCGGCAGCCTAGGCGGCTGAAGGGCACGGGTCAGGGGGCGTAGACCAGGTCCATCGTGTCGGTATGCCCGGACCAGCGCAGGTCGAGGTGCCAGCACCCGGCCTGCGGCATGTCGATGATCGACGGACCCGGACCGCCGGCGACCTCCCGGGTCACCCTCGTGTCGGTGCCGTCCAGCGTCGCGGTGATCACCAGGGTCGCCGGTGCCGACGGGTCGGGCGAGGTCGTGGCGGCGCGGGCCACCCACAGGATCTTGTTGTTCGACCCGTCCTTCCGCACCTGGCGCAGTGGGTGAGCGAACAGCACCGCCACGATGTCGCCCCTCGCGCCGAAGACGTGCGGGCCCCGGCTGGTCCCGTGGAACCCGGCGTCCGCCCAGTCGGGAAGCGACGCCGTCTCGACAGGCGAATGGCAGCCCGTCGCGGCGCTCGGGCTACCCACGACGCTCGCCGTGCTCGCGACGCCTGCCGTGGTGGCGGTCGGCGCGGCCGACCCGCCGCCGGTCGCGGCCGTGCACCCCGCCAACAGAACCACCGATGCCGCCAACGGCAACCTGCCCCAGAAACCCATCTCGACCCCTCCGGTACGCGTCGACGACTCGTCGCATCTTCAGGACACCGGCCGCGCCCGTCAGGTTCCCTAGCGCAGTGAGCGGGCGATCTCGATCGCCTCGGCCCTGGTGACGGCGCCCTCAAGCCGGTAGCTCACGCCGGCGTCCTGCCAGATCAGGGTCGAGGCGGCGAGTCGGGCGCTCTCCTTGTGGACCGCTCCGGAGCGGTCCACGTACGACAGCACGTGCGGGCCGTCGACCCACACCGCGAAGTCGTCGTTGACCTGCACCCACTCCACTCCCGGCGGTGTGACCTCCTTGTGGAAGGACAGGTTGAGGCGACCGTCGAACGCGTCGACGCGCAGCGCGCCGCCGTCGTAGAGCAGCGTCGCGACCCGGCAGGCGCCGGTGGGATCGGGGTCGGCGACCAGCACCCGCTCGGGCGGACCCAGCTTCGCCGGTAGGCGGATCGGGAACCGTACCGAACGTTGTGCCTCGTCCAGACCGGCGACCCGCTGCGCCGGCAACGGCGACGCCACGCCACCGGGCAGCGTCGGCGCGGACGAGACGGCGATGCTGACGCCGGCAAAGCGCAGCAGCCCGGTGACCGCGTCCGCGACGGCGGCACGGGTCGGCGGAAACACCGCCACGAGCAGGGCGACGAGCGCCGCCGCGGCGAGCGGGCGCCACCGCCGCACCGGCCGGTGCAGCCGTCCACGGACCTGGGCGCGCACGTCGGGCGGCTCGGGCGTCTCCAGCCAGACCGACAGGTCGCGCAGTTCCCGTTCGAGGTCACCCATGCCGGACCTCCTCCCGGTCGAGCAGGCCGCGAAGCTTCGCCAGGGCCCGGGACGTGCGCGACTTCACAGTGCCCCGAGGACAGCCCAGCGCCGCCACCGTCTCCTCCTCGCTGAGGTCGAGGAAGAACCGGCAGACGATCACCTCGCGGTCCCGTACCGGAAGTTGACGCAGGGCCTGCACCAGCGCGGCGCGGCGCTCCCCGGCGAGGACCGCTCCCACCGCACCGTCCTCGGCGATCTCCGACGTCGGGTCCGCCGCCGCGGCGCGCAGGACCAGCCCGTCGCGCCGGCCGCGGGACCGGTGCAGGTTGCGGGTCTCGTTGGCGACGATCGCGAGCAACCAGGACCGGAAGGACGACTCACCCCGATAACGGGACAACTTGCGGTACGCCTTCACGAACGCCTCCTGGATGACGTCCTCGGAGTCCGAGCCCGCGCCGAGCAGCATCGCCGTCCGGTACGCGGACGCGGTGTGCCGGGCGACCAGGAGGTCGTACGCCTCCAGGTCGCCGGAGCGAGCGCGGGTGACGAGCGCGTCGTCGTCCAGGGGAACCTCCGTTCGGGTCACACTCATGACACCGCTCACCCGCCGCGGGTTCCAGCCCCGTCGGATCAGCTGTCTCCCACCCGGCGTGCAGCGTATTGCCAGGATTCGGTGCTGCACTGGAGGGGCGTCGAGGGAAGGGGTGGGGCATGAGCTGGTTCAATCGCCGGTCGCGGGGTGTCGAGGCGACCCCGACGAAGCTGGACCGGGAGGCGACCCGCGAGGACCTCGCCGCGCTGGAGGAGTTCGTCGCCAGCCGGCGCGGGGTGGAGTTCTACCTGGAGCCGGAGACCACCGCCACGGACACCACGGTGGTGGCGGTCGCCCACGACGGGGAGTGGATCCGGCGCCGCACCGGCACGCCGCGAGCCGCGGGATCCATCGCCCGCAAACACGCGGTGCCGCTGTACGAGGCGGGCCGCACCGGCTACCCGGAACGGATGCGTGCCTGGAGCCGGGCCCACCCGGAGCGGCACGCCCGCTGAGGCTCGTCTGCTCAGGCAGCCGGGGGCGTGCCCGGGGGCGCTGTCCGGCGTCGATCATCACACTGCCGCGCTCGTCGGCCACGACGGCGACGCCGGCCCGGAGCGCCTCCGGTCCGGATCGCCCGGACAGAGTCAGACCCGGCCGGCGAGGTGGCGGAATCGCATGGCGACGATGGTGATCGCCCCAGGGATTGATCGCGGACGCTGATCCGGCGGTCACCCGTCCTCGGTGAGGGCGTCGGCCGGCACCGCCCTGCCGGATGATCGGCGCAGGTCAGAGTTCATTCGGACGTCCTTTGCTCTGCTTACCTATCGGCACCGGTGACGCTCCGTGTCCGGTGCACATGGGTAAGCAGAGCAAAGGACGTCGGGCATTGATGTGGGGCATTGCTCCGTGCGGAGTCGCGCTCGCGCCAATCGCTGAAGCTCGATGAGTGCCGTCCGGCTGGCGGGGTCGGACCGGCGTTGACCGGCGGCGCGGCGGTGTGGCAGCATTCGCGGCCTGACGGCAGTGAAGGAAGTCGGTGCGAATCCGACGCGGTCCCGCCACTGTCACCGGGGAGCGATCCCCCCTCGTGAGTCACGGCCGTGTGTCTGCGGCTGGAAGGCCGGGGGAGAGCGTCGATCCGGAAGCCAGGATACTTCGGCCGTCGGGATGTGCCCCAGGGCGTGGACACCCGAGGAGGACCCGATGACGCACGGCGTCGCATTCACCGATGACCATCGCCACGACAGGTTTCGTGGGCGCCGCACCGCGCCCGCGACCGGCCGCGCCCGTACGCTCCGGGCCGGCCTCGTCGGCGTGCGCCAGGTCGACCGCGCCGGCCACCGGTCCCACTGAGCTGAGCGCGCGGCGCTGACCGGCCCCCGACGTCCGCGTCGGCGAGCTCGGCCGCGCCGTCGTACCGGCTGACGCCGCACCCACCCGCTTCGTCCAGGTCGCCCCCGTGGCGGTCAGGGCGTCACTCTCCGGAGCCTGCCGTGCGCATCCTGCTGCTCTCCACCGCCGACACCGACCTGCTGGCCGCCCGCGCCAGCGGCGCCGACTACCGGCTCGCCAACCCCACGCGGGTCGCCGCCGACGAGGTGCCCGCCCTGCTCGACGGGGTCGCCCTCGTCGTCGTACGCCTGCTCGGCGGTCGACAGGCGTGGCCGGACGGCCTCGCCGCGGTGCTCGCCACCGGTGTGCCGACTGTCGTGCTCGGCGGCGAGGCGCTGCCCGACGCGGAGCTGATGGCCATCTCCACGGTGCCGTCCGGGGTCGTCACCCAGGCCCTGGCGTACCTGGTCGAGGGTGGGCCGGACAACCTCGGACAGTTGGCCCGGTTCCTCTCCGACACGGTGCTGCTCACCGGCGAGGGGTTCGCCCCGCCCGCACCGACTCCGGCGTACGGCGTGCACCGCGAGTACCCCACCAATCCGGAACAGCCCACCGTGGGGATCGTCTTCTACCGGGCACACGCGCTCGCCGGCAACACCGACTTCGTCGACGTGCTCGCGGACGCGGTCCACAAAGCCGGCGGCAACCCGCTGCCGATCTTCTGCGGCTCGCTGCGCGGGCTGACCGCGAGCGCGGGCCCGCTCGGGCTCTTCACCCGCTGCGACGCGCTGCTGGTCACCGTGCTCGCGGCCGGCGGAGCGGTCGCCGCGGACGCCTCCGGGGGCGGCGACGAGGACGCCTGGGACGTCGGCGCACTGGCCGCCCTGGAGGTGCCGATCATCCAGGCGCTCTGCCTGACCAGCACCCGTGAGCAGTGGGCCGGCAGCGACGCCGGACTGTCCCCGTTGGACGCGGCGATGCAGGTGGCCATCCCCGAGTTCGACGGCCGGATCATCACCGTGCCGTTTTCGTTCAAGCAGATCGACCCGGACGGCCTCTCGGTCTACGCCGCCGATCCCGAGCGGGCCGCCCGGGTCGCCGGCATCGCGGTGCGCCACGCCCGGCTGCGGTACCTGCCGAACCCCGACAAGCGGGTCGCCGTGGTGCTCAGTTCGTACCCCACCAAGCACTCCCGGGTCGGCAACGCCGTCGGGCTGGACACCCCGGTCTCGGCGGTCCGGTTGTTCGCCGCGCTGGCCGAGGACGGCTATGACCTGGGCGACGCGCCGCCGCCCGCCGACGGGGACGCGCTGATCCACGCGCTGATCGCCGCCGGGGGTCACGACGTGGAATGGCTCACCCCGGAACAGTTGGCCGGCGCCGAGGCCCGGATTCCGGGGCACACCTACCGGCGCTGGTTCGACCAGGTCCCGGCCGAGCTGCGCGAGCGGATGCGGGAGCACTGGGGTGAGCCGCCCGGCCAGCTCTACACCGAGGGCGGCGACATCGTGCTCGCCGGGCTGCGCTTCGGCAACGTGGTGCTGCTGATCCAGCCGCCCCGCGGCTTCGGGGAGAACCCGATCGCCATCTACCACGACCCGGACCTGCCGCCGAGCCACCACTACCTGGCCGCGTACCGCTGGCTGGCCGCGCCGGTCGCCGACGGCGGCTTCGGCGCGGACGCCGTGGTGCACCTGGGCAAACACGGCACCCTCGAATGGCTGCCCGGCAAGGGCCTCGGCCTGGCCGCCGACTGCGCGCCCGACGCGGTCCTCGGTGACCTGCCGCTGGTCTACCCGTTCATCGTCAACGACCCGGGCGAGGGCACCCAGGCCAAGCGTCGGGCGCACGCCGTGGTGATCGACCACCTGGTGCCGCCGATGGCCCGCGCCGAAACCTACGGCGACCTGGCCAAACTGGAGCAACTGCTCGACGAGTACGCCACAGTGCAGGCCCTCGACCCGGCGAAGGTGCCCACCGTGCGGGCGCAGATCTGGGACCTGGTGCGCGCCGCCGAACTGCACCACGACCTGCACGCCGAGGCGTTGCCCGACGCGGACGACTTCGACAACTTCGTGCTGCACCTCGACGGGTACCTCTGCGAGGTCAAGGACGTGCAGATCCGCGACGGGCTGCACATCCTCGCCGACGCGCCCACCGGTGAACCGCGGGTCAACCTGGTCCTCGCGGTGCTGCGCGCACCCCAGATCTGGGGCGGCGCCCGCGCCCTGCCCGGCCTGCGGCAGGCGCTCGCCGTCGCGTACTCCCTCGACGAGCAGGCGCTGCTCGCGGCACCGGGGACCCGACTGACGGTGCCCACGGCGCTCACCGACGTGGTGGACGGGCCGGCCGGCACCGCCGCCGACGCGATCGACCTGATCGAGGCGCTCGCCCGGCGGCTGGTCGTCGGCATGGAGACCCTGGACTGGGCAGTGGACGCGGTCGACGCCGTGGTCGTCGAGGTGACCGGCGAGCTGATCCCGGACGTCGCCGCCGTGCTGCACTTCGCCGCCACCGAGCTGGTGCCCCGGCTGGACCGCACCACCGACGAGCTGACCAACACCCTCGGCGCGCTCGACGGACGGTTCGTGCCGCCCGGCCCGTCCGGCTCACCCACCAGGGGCCTGGTCAACGTGCTGCCCACCGGCCGCAACTTCTACTCCGTCGACCCGAAGGCCATTCCCAGCCGCAACGCCTGGGACGTCGGGGTGGCCCTCGCGGACTCGCTGCTGGCCCGGCACCTCGCCGACACCGGGGCGTACCCCCGCTCGGTGGGGTTGACCGTGTGGGGCACCAGCGCGATGCGCACCCAGGGCGACGACATCGCCGAGGTGCTCGCGCTGCTGGGTTGCCGGCCGGTGTGGGACGACCGGTCCCGGCGGGTCACCGGCATCGAGGTGGTGTCGACGGCCGAGCTGGGCCGGCCGCGCGTCGACGTGACAGTGCGGATCTCCGGGTTCTTCCGGGACGCGTTTCCGCACGTGGTGGCTCTGCTCGACGACGCCGTGCGGCGGGTCGCCGCCCTGGACGAGCCGGACGAGGAGAACTACCTGCGCGCGCACGTCGCCGCCGACCTCGCCGAGCACGGCGACGAGCGGCGGGCCACCGCCCGGATCTTCGGCTCGAAGCCCGGGGCGTACGGCGCGGGCCTGCTGCCCCTGATCGATGCCCGGACCTGGCGCAGCGACGCCGACCTGGCCGAGGTGTACGCGGTGTGGGGCGGCTACGCCTACGGCCAGGGCCTGGACGGGCGGGAGGCGCGCGCCGACATGGAACGCTCCTTCGCCCGGATCGCGGTGGCGGTGAAGAACCAGGACACCCGCGAGCACGACATCGTGGACTCCGACGACTACTTCCAGTACCACGGCGGGATGGTGGCGATGGTCCGCCACCTCACCGGCACGGCACCGCAGGCGTACGTGGGTGACTCGGCGATGCCGCACGACGTGCGCACCCGCACCCTGGGCGAGGAGACCCGGCGGGTGTTCCGGGCCCGGGTGGTCAACCCGAAGTGGATCGCCGCGATGCGCCGGCACGGCTACAAGGGCGCGTTCGAACTGGCCGCCACCGTGGACTACCTGTTCGGCTACGACGCCACCGCCGGGGTGGTCGACGACTGGATGTACGAGCACCTGGCCGCCGCGTACCTCTTCGACGACACCACCCGGGAGTTCCTGGAGCAGTCCAACCCGTGGGCGCTGCGCGGCATCACCGAACGCCTGTTGGAGGCCGCCGACCGAGGGCTGTGGGCCAAACCCGAGCCGGCCACCCTGGACCGGCTGCGCGACACGTACCTGGCCAGCGAGGGCGACCTGGAGGACCGGCAATGACGATCTATCCGTTCAGTGCGGTGCTCGGCATGGCCGACATGCGGCTGGCGTTGCTGCTCAACGCGGTCTCCCCGGCGATCGGCGGGGTGCTGGTCCGGGGCGAGAAGGGCACCGCGAAGTCCACAGCGGTGCGGGCCCTCGCCGCGCTGCTGCCCCCGGTGCGCCGGGTGGCCGGCTGCCGCTTCGGCTGTGACCCGGCCGAGCCGGACCCGGCCTGCCCGGACGGGCCACATCCGGGCGACGCCGCCGCCGAGACCCGCCCGGCCCGCCTCGTCGAGTTGCCGGTGGGTGCCGCCGAGGACCGGGTGGTCGGCTCACTTGACCTGGAGAAGGCCCTCGGCGAGGGGGTGCGCGCCTTCGAGCCGGGTCTGCTCGCCGCCGCGCACCGCGGGGTGCTCTACGTCGACGAGGTCAACCTGCTGCACGACCACCTCGTCGACCTGCTGCTGGACGCGGCGGCGATGGGTCGTAGCCACGTCGAACGGGAGGGTGTCTCGGTCAGTCACGCGGCCCGGTTCCTGCTTGTCGGCACCATGAACCCGGAGGAGGGGGAGCTGCGTCCGCAGTTGCTCGACCGGTTCGGGCTCACCGTCGAGGTGGGCGCCAGCCGGGATCCGGAGGTGCGGGTCGAGGTGGTCCGCCGTCGGCTCGCCGCCGACGCCGACCCGGCCGGGTTCGCCGCCCGGTGGGCCGACGCCGACGCGGAGATCGCCGGCCAGGTGGCCGCCGCACGTCGCCGGCTTCGCGGGGTACGCCTGCCGGACGCCGCGCTGCGGCAGATCGCCGAGGTGTGCGCCGCGTTCGACGTGGACGGGATGCGCGCCGACATCGTCACCGCCCGTACCGCCCTCGCCCACGCCGCCTGGCACGGCCGGGACCGGGTCGGTGTCGACGACGTCCGGGTGGCCGCCCGGCTGGCGCTGCCGCACCGCCGCCGCCGCGACCCGTTCGACACCCCCGGGCTGGACGAGAAGCGCCTGGACGAGGCGTTGCAGCGCGCCCAGGACGCCCACCCCGACGATCCGGACGACAACGGCCCCGACGACCGCGGTCCGGACGGTGGTGGCCCGGCCGGAGGCGGTGGCCCGAACGGGGGCGGTCCGAACGGTGGCGGCCCAGCCGTTGGCGGCCCGCAGGGTGGTGACGGCGGGGGCGATGGCGCCGACCAGGGCGAACCCGGGTCGGCCGGGCGCTCGCCGGCACGTGATGGCGCTGGCCCGGACGGGCGCGCCGACGGGTCGGACGGTGCCGACGGCGGGCCGCAGCGCTCGGCGGACGACGGGGGCACCGATGGCGGGCCGCAGCGCTCGGCGGACGACCGGGGCGACGACGGCTGGCCGCGGCGCGAGACGGGCGAGCGGGGCGACGACGGCTGGTCGCAGCGCTCGGCGGATGACCGGGGCGGTGCGAACGCGCGCCCGCACGGTGGCCGGGAATCGGCGGTCGGTGACGACGATCCGACCCGGAGCGGCGGGAAGTCTCAGCCGGTGGCCGTACCCCGGGGTGGGTTGCGGGCGCGGGTGCTCACCGCGCCCGGCGTCGGTGACGGGGTGCCCGGCCGGCGTTCCCGGGCCCGCACCGGGCGGGGGCGTACCACCGGGGCGCGGGTGCCGACGGGCCGGGTCGCGGCGCTGCACCTGCCGGCGACCGTCCGGGCCGCCGCGCCACACCAGGCATCCCGGGGACGGCTGACCGGCCCGCTGCGACTGCGCCCGGACGACGTGCGGGAGGCGGTCCGGGAGGGGCGCGAGGGCAACCTCGTGCTGTTCGTGGTGGACGCCAGCGGCTCGATGGGTGCCCGGCAGCGGATGAGCGCCGTCAAGGACGCGGTGCTCGCCCTGCTCACCGACGCGTACCAGCGGCGGGACAAGGTCGCGGTGATCGCCTTTCGGGGGGCTGGCGCTCGGACGCTGCTGCCGGCCACCTCGTCGGTGCTGGCCGCCTCGACCCGGCTGGCCGAGTTGCCCACCGGTGGGCGTACGCCGCTGGCCGAGGGGCTGCTCGCCGCCGCCGACCTGTTGCGGGTGGAGCGCCTGCGCGACCCGAAGCGCCGCCCGCTGGTCCTCATCGTCACCGACGGCCGAGCCACCGCCGGCACCCGCCCACTGGACCGCGCGGCAGTAGCCGCGAAGGCCCTGGCGGCGACCGGCGCCCCCTGCGTGGTAGTCGACTGTGAGTCCGGCCCGGTCCGCCTGCACCTGGCCAGCCGCCTGGCAACCCAGCTGCGAGCCCCCCGTCACCAACTAGCCGACCTGACCCACGCCCCCACCCCCGCCCCCGGAGATCTTGGAAGGAAACGGCCCCCGGAAGGGCGCTTTCCTTCCAAGATCTCGGCCGGCCCCGCCAGCTCGCCCGACAGGAGCGTCGCCTGATGCCGCAGGGACAACCGAGTCACGTGCCCGCCGACGGGTTGACGACCCGGCAGCGGCGGCACCGGCCACTCACGATCGTCCACACCGGACAGATGAAGGGCAAGTCGACAGCCGCCTTCGGGCTGGCCCTGCGGGCCTGGACGGCCGGCCTGCCGATCGGTGTGTTCCAGTTCGTCAAGAGCGCCAAGTGGCGGGTGGGCGAGGAGAACGCCTTCCGGGCGCTCGGCGAGGTGCACGAGCGCACCGGCCAGGGCGCGCCGGTGGCCTGGCACAAGATGGGCGAGGGTTGGTCCTGGATCCAGCGCGGCGGCGAGGCCGACCACGCCGCCGACGCCCTGGAGGGCTGGCGGCAGATCCAGCGTGACCTGGCCGCCGAGCGCTACGGGCTGTACGTGCTTGACGAGTTCACCTACCCGATGAAGTGGGGCTGGGTGGACGTCGACGAGGTGGTCGCCACCCTGGCCGACCGGCCCGGCTTCCAACACGTGGTCATCACCGGCCGGGACGCCGACCCGCGGCTGGTCGCCGCCGCCGACCTGGTGGCCGAGCTGACCAAGGTCAAGCACCCGATGGACGCCGGCCAGAAGGGCCAGAAGGGCATCGAGTGGTGAGCACAACCACCGACCCGTGGCCGCTGCCCCGGGTCGTCGTCGCCGCGCCGGCCAGCGGCCACGGCAAGACGACAGTCGCCACCGGGCTGCTCGCCGCGCTGCGCCGTCGCGGCCTGACGGTCAGCCCGCACAAGGTCGGCCCCGACTACATCGACCCCGGCTACCACGCCCTCGCGGCCGGGCGACCCGGGCGCAACCTCGACCCCTTCCTGGTCGGGGCCGAACGGATCGCCCCGCTGCTGCGACACGGCGCGAGCGTCCCGACACCCGCCGACATCGCGGTCGTGGAGGGCGTCATGGGTCTGCACGACGGGGCGGTCGGCCGCCGCGACTACGCCTCCACCGCGCACGTCGCCCGGCTGATCGAGGCACCCGTGCTGCTGGTACTGGACACCACCGCCCAGGGCCGGTCGGCCGCCGCGCTCACCCTCGGCATGGCCGCGTTCGACCCGGCGGTACGGATCGGCGGGGTGATCCTCAACCGGGTGGGCTCGTCCCGGCACGAGACGCTGCTGCGCGACGCCCTCGCCGAGGTGGGCGTACCGGTGCTCGGTGCGGTGACCCGCGCCGCCGAGGTGGCGGCGCCGGCCCGGCACCTCGGGTTGGTGCCGGTCGCCGAGCGGGCACCCGAATCCGTCGCGATCGTCACCGCGCTCGCCGAGCTCGTCGAGGCCACAGTGGACCTCGACGCGGTGCTCGACCTGGCCCGCACCGCCGCACCACTGACCGCCCCGGCGTGGGACCCGGTCACCGCCGTCGGCGGGCCGGCCGACGGCGAGAGGCCACTCGTCGCGCTCGCCGGTGGTCCGGCCTTCACCTTCTCGTACGCGGAGACCGCCGAACTGCTCACCGCGGCCGGCGCGGACGTGGTCACCGTCGACCCGCTGCGTAACCCGACGCTGCCCGCCGGCACCCGCGCGGTGGTGATCGGCGGCGGTTTCCCCGAGGCGTACGCCGAGGCGCTGGCCGGCAACGCCACGCTGCGCGCCGAGCTGGCCGACTTCGACGGGCCGGTCGTGGCCGAGTGCGCCGGGCTGCTCTACCTCGGGCGGTCCCTGGACGGCGTACCGATGTGCGGTCGGCTGGACCTGACCGCCCGGATGACCGGCCGGCTCACCCTCGGCTACCGCGAGGCCGTGGCCGTCACCGACTCCCCGGTGGCCCGTGCCGGCGAGCCGGTACGCGGCCACGAGTTCCACCGCACCGCCACCGACCCGCGCCACGGCGAGGCGTCGGCGTGGCGCTGGGACGACGCGCAGCACGGCTTCGTGAGCGGCCGGGTGCACGCCTCCTACCTGCACACCCACTGGGCCGGTCACCCCGCCGCGGCCCGCCGCCTCGTCGAGGCGTGCCGATGAACGCCGACGCCACGTTGACCGGGGTGGGCGTCGGCCCCGGCGACCCGGAACTGCTCACCGTCAAGGCGGTGCGGGTGCTGCGCGAGGCCGACCTGGTCTTCGTACCCGTGATGGCGGACCGGGTCGGGGCCACCGCGACCGCCGGTGCGACGCCCACGGGTGCGGACGCCGGGCGGGCCGAGGCGACCGTGCGGTCCCACGTGCCGGCGGACCGGCTGCGCCGGCTGCCGTTCGCCCTGGACGACAGGGGTGGGATGACCGCCCGCCGGGCGGCGGCCTGGGACGACGCGGCCCGAGTGGTGGTCGAGGCGATCGACGCGGGCGCACGATCCCTCGCGTTCGCGACGATCGGTGACCCGAACGTCTACTCCACCTTCGGCTACCTGGCGCAGAGCGTCCGGACCCTGCGCCCGGCGGTCCGGGTGGCGACAGTGCCCGGCGTCACCGCCATGCAGGAGCTGGCGGCGCGCAGTGGCACCCCGCTCTGCGAGGGACGCGAACCGCTCACCCTGCTGCCGGCCACCGCCGGCCTGGCGCTGTTCGCCGACGCCCTCGCCGGGCCGGGCACCGTGGTCGCCTACAAGGGCTGGCGGCGGCACCCGGAACTGCTCGCCGAGCTGCGCCGGCAGGGCCGGCTCGCCGACGCGGTGCTCGGGCGCAGCCTGGGGCTGCCCGGTGAACGCATCGGCCCGGTCGACGACACCGAGCACGACCTGCCGTACCTGTCGACGCTGCTGGTCCCGGCCCGCCGCGAGCACCGAGGAGGAAAACTGTGACCAGCGACGGCAAGGTGTGGTTCGTCGGAGCCGGCCCCGGGGCGGCGGACCTGCTGACCCTGCGGGCCGCCCGGGTCATCGCCGAGGCGGACATCGTGATCTGGGCGGCCAGCCTCGTGCACGTCGACGTGCTCGACCACGCCCGGTCCGGCGCGGAGATCGTCGACTCGTCGCAGCTACCCATCGAGGGCGTCCTGCCGCTCTACGAGCGCGCCGCCGAGCAGGGGCTGACCGTCGCCCGGATCCACTCCGGCGACCCGGCGCTGTGGGGCGCGGTGCAGGAGCAACTGGACGTGTGCCGGGCGCTCGGCCTGGCCGTCGAGATCGTGCCCGGGGTCTCCTCGTTCACCGCCGTCGCGGCGATCGTCGGGCGGGAGCTGACAGTGCCTGAGGTGGCCCAGTCGGTGATCCTCACCCGCCTCGAAGGCGGCAAGACCCCGATGCCGCCCGGCGAGCGGGTCCGCGACTTCGCCCGGCACGGCACCACGATGGCGCTGTTCCTCTCCGCCGCCCGTTCCGGGCAGGTGCAGTCCGAGCTGCTGGCCGGCGGCTACCCCGCGGACACCCCGGCCGTGGTCGCGTACCAGGCGACCTGGCCGGACGAGCTGGTGGTGCGCTGCACCGTCGGCACCCTGGAGGCGACGGTCAAGCAGCACAGGCTGTGGAAACACACTCTCTTCCTGGTCGGGCCGGCACTGGCCGCCGAGGGCACCCGCTCGCACCTGTACCACCCCGGGCACTTCCACACCTTCCGCAAGGCGGAGCCGGCCGCCCGCGCCGAGCTGCGCCGCCAGGCCGGCGCCCGCACCGGGGGGACAGCCACACCGGGGCACACACCATGACGTACGCCGAGCCGCCGCTGCGCGAGCCGGACCTGCCGCGTACCGCGAAGGTTCGGCCCACCGCGCTGCGCACCGGCTGGACCACCGGCGCGTGCGCGACGGCGGCGGCCAAGGCGGCGGTCACCGCGCTGGTCACCGGAGAGGTTCAGCCGGACGTGGAGATCGGTCTGCCCGCCGGACGCCGGGTGCGCTTCCCGGTGGAGCGCTGCGAGCTGACCGGCACCCCACCGGTCCGCGCCGAGGCGGTGGTGGTCAAGGACGCCGGGGACGACCCGGACGTCACCCACGGCGCCGAGCTGACCGCCACCGTGGACTGGACCGACACCCCCGGTCTGCGGCTGGCCGGCGGTGCCGGCGTGGGCACTGTCACCAAACCCGGCCTCGGGCTCGCCGTCGGTGGTCCGGCGATCAACGACACCCCCCGCCGGATGATCGGCGAGGCGGTGGCCGAGGTCGTCGACCTCAGCGAGGTAGGCGTCCGGGTGGTGATCAGCGTGCCCCGGGGCGAGATCATGGCCCGCAAGACCACCAACCGGCGGCTCGGCATCCTCGGCGGCATCTCGATCCTCGGCACCACCGGGATCGTCCGTCCCTTCTCCACCGCCTCCTGGCGGGCCAGCGTCGTGCAGGCAGTGCACGTGATGGCCGCCCAGGGCGAGCCGACAGTGGTGCTGTGCACCGGCGGGCGGACCGAGCGGGCCGCCCGCGCGCTCCTGCCCGACCTGCCCGAGGTGTGCTTCGTCGAGGTCGGCGACTTCACCGGGGCCGCCGTCACCGCCGCCGTGGGCGACGCGATGACCGGGGTGGTCTTCGTCGGCATGGCCGGCAAGCTCGCCAAGCTGGCCGCCGGCATCCTGATGACCCACTACACCCGCTCGAAGGTGGACCTGTCCCTGCTCGGCGCGGTGACCGCCGACGCCGGTGGTGATCCGGCGCTGGTCGCCGCGGTGACCGAGGCGAACACCGGGCGGCACGCGTACGAGCTGTGGGAGGCCGCCGGGCTGCTCGGCCCGGCCGGCGACCTGCTCTGCCAGCGGGTCCGCCAGGTGCTGCGGCGCTTCGCCGGGCCGACGGTCACCGTGGACGTGGCGATGGTCGACTTCGCCGGCGCACGCGTCGTCGCCTCGTCCGGCCGGTGGCCCCGATGACGCTCATCGCGTCGGTGACGCCGACGACCGCCGTGACAGTGGTCGGCCTGGACGCCGCCGGCGCACCACCGCACCCCGCGCTCGCGCCCGTGCTGGCCGCCGCCGGGCTGGTCGTCGGGGCCGCCCGGCACCTGGCCGTGGTGCCCGTACCGGCCGGCGCGGACACCATCGCCCTCGGGCCGCTCGCCCCCGCCCTGCACCGGCTGACCGAGGCCGTCGCCGCCGGGGTGCCGGCCGTGGTGCTGGCCAGCGGGGACCCCGGCCTGTTCGGCATCGTCCGGCGGCTGCGCGCGGCCGGGCTGCCGCTGCGGGTGGTGCCGGCGGTGTCGAGTGTGGCCGCCGCGTTCGCCCGCGCCGGCCTGCCCTGGGACGGCGCCGCCGTGGTCACCGCGCACGGCCGCGACCCGCGCCCGGCAGTGAACGCCTGCCGGGCGCTGCCGCTTGTCGCGGTGCTCACCGCGCCCGGCGCCGGTGCCGCCGAGCTGGGCGAGGGCCTGGTCGGCTGGTCCCGCCGCCTGCTTGTCGCCGAGCACCTGGGCACCGACGCCGAACGGATCCGCGCGGTGACTCCCGAGCAGGCCGCCGCCGAGACCTGGGCCGACCCGCACGTCCTGCTCAGCCTCGCCGACGCCGCGCCCGCCGACGCCGCGCCCGCCGACGCTGCGCCCGATCGGGGCGTGGGCGGCGGCATGCGCGCCGACAACCAGCCCGCCGCCGCGCCGGCCGGCGGCTGGGCGTTGCCGGAGAACCGGTACATCCACCGCGACTCCATGATCACGAAGTCCGAGGTGCGCGCCCTCGTCGTCGCCCGGCTACGCCCCCGACTGGGCCGGCTGATCTGGGACATCGGGGCGGGCAGCGGCTCGGTCGGCATCGAGTGCGCGCTGCTCGGCGCGGCCGTGCTCGCCGTCGAACAGGACCCCGGGGCGGGCGCCACCGTCCGGGCCAACGCCGACGCGCACGCCGTGCACGTCCGGCTGGTCACCGGACGTGCCCCGGCGGCGCTTGCCGGTCTGCCCGAGCCGGACGCGGTCTTCGTCGGCGGCGGCGGGGTCGACGTCCTCGCCGCCGTGGTGGCCCGCCGGCCCGAGCGGGTGGTGCTCACCCTGGCCGCGCTGGACCGGGTCGCGCCGGCCGTGAACCTGCTGCGCGCCGCCGGCTACACGGTCGAGGGCAGTCAGCTCTCCGCCGCCCGCCTCGCCGACCTGCCCGGTGGGTCGATCCGCCTCGCGGCCACCAACCCGGTGGTCGTCCTCACCGGGGAGCGCCAGTGAACCACCAGAACCCGCCCGCTCGCATCGGGCTGGTGGCGGCCACCGCCGCCGGCCGCCGACACGCGCACACAGTCGTCGCCGCCTGGCCGCACGCGCGGCTGGTGGAGGGGGAGACCGTCGCCGACGCGCTGCGGACCGCCTGGGCGCAGTGCGACGCGGTGGTCGCGTTCCTGGCCGCCGGGGCCGTGGTGCGGATCCTCGCACCGCTGCTCGCCGACAAGCGCAGCGACCCGGCCGTGGTGGTCGTCGACGAGGCGGCCCGGCACGCCGTGGCGCTGCTCGGCGGTCACGCCGGCGGCGGCAACGACCTCGCCGAGCAGGTCGGCGCACTGCTTGACGCCCGGCCGGTGATCACCACGGCCACCGACACGGTCGGCCTGCCGGGCCTGGACACCCTCGGCTGGCCCGTGCAGGGCGCGGTCGCCGCGGTGTCCCGGGCCATCCTGGACGGTGAGCCGGTCGAGCTGATCGCCGACGCCAACTGGCCGCTGCCCGCCCTGCCCCCGAACGTCCACCCACAGCCCACCGCCACGCGGATCGGGGCGGACAGCGCCGACACCCGGACCGTCGGCACCGGCGACGCGGTGGGCGCCGGGTACCGGCTGTTGGTCACCGACCGGGTGGTGCCGCTGGACGGGCGGACCGCCGTGCTGCGACCACCGTCGCTTGTCGCGGGGGTCGGCGCGAGTCGGGGCGTACAGGCCGCCGAGGTGGCGGAGCTGCTGCACCGGGTGCTGGCCGAGGCCGGCCTCGACCCGGCGAGCCTGCGCTGCCTGGCCAGCGCCGACGTGAAAGCCGACGAGGCGGGCATCCTGAGCACCGCCGACGCGCTCGGCGTACCCCTGGTGACCTGGCCGGCGACGCGGCTGGCGGCGGTCGACGTGCCGCATCCCAGCGAGGTGGTCCGCGCGGCGGTCGGCACGCCGAGCGTCGCCGAGGCGGCGGCGCTGCTCGGCCCGGCGGGCCGCCCGGGCGACGCCACGCTGCTGGTGGGCAAGACCGCGACGGCGATGGCCACGGTGGCGGTGGCCCGGCACGCGCCGCGCGGCCGGCTCGCCGTGGTCGGGCTCGGACCGGGCGCCGCCGATCTGCGCACCCCCCGCGCGGTGGCCGAGCTGCGTCGCGCGGCAGTGGTGGTCGGCCTGGACCAGTACCTCGACCAGGTCCGCGACGTGCTCCGGCCGGGCACCCGGGTGCTCTCCAGCGGGCTCGGCGCGGAGGAGGCGCGGGCCCGCGCCGCCGTCGCCGAGGCCGTCTCCGGCCGGGCGGTCGCGCTGATCGGTTCCGGTGACGCCGGGGTGTACGCGATGGCCAGCCCCGCCCTGGAGTACGCCGACGAGCGTATCGACGTGGTGGGTGTGCCCGGGGTGACCGCCGCGCTCGCCGCCGGCGCGCTGCTCGGCGCACCGCTCGGCCACGACCACGCGTATGTGAGCCTGTCCGATCTGCACACCCCGTGGGAGGTCATCGAGCGGCGGGTGACGGCGGCCGCCGCTGGTGACTTCGTGACGCTGTTCTACAACCCGCGCAGCCGGGCCCGTGACTGGCAGCTCGGCAAGGCGCTCGGCATCCTCGCCGCGCACCGGCCGCCGGACACCCCGGTGGGTGTGGTGCGCAACGCCAGCCGCCCCGGCGAGCGGGTGCACCTGGCGACCCTGTCCACCCTCGACCCGGCAGTGGTCGACATGTACAGCGTGGTGGTGGTCGGCAGCAGCGACACGAGGCTGGTCGCCGGTCGGATGGTCACGCCCCGGGGGTACCGGTGGCGCTCGTGACGATCGGCGCCTGCCAGGGCTGCGGCGCCTGCCTGCTCACCTGCCCCACGCACGCGATCCGGCCGGTCCCCGGTGGTCTGACGGTCCGCGCCGACCGCTGCACCGGCTGCCTGGAGTGCCTGGAGATCTGCCCGGTCGACGCCATCCGCGTCGCCGACGACACCGACCCCTGCGAAGGAGCCCGATGAGCCGGGTGGTGCATCCGATCGAGGTCGAGTCCTACCGCATCCTGCGCGAGCGGGTCGACCTGTCGCACCTGCCGCCGCTGAGCCGCGCGGTGACCGAGCGGGTGGTGCACGCCAGCGCCGACCTCGCGTACGTCGACGAGCTGGTCTGCGACGAGGCCGCCCTGGAGTCCGGGCTGGCCGCGTTGCGCGCCGAGACTCCCGTGGTCACCGACGTGGCGATGGTCGCCGCCGGCATCACCCGCGCCGGCCTGGAGCTGGTCTGCCCGGTCGCCGAGCCGGCCGCCGCCGAGCTGGGGCGCTCGGCCGGGATCACCCGCTCCGCGGCGGCTGTGCGGATCGCGCTGGAGCGGGTCGGTCCGGGCGCGGTCTGGGTGGTCGGCTGCGCGCCGACCGCGCTTGTCGAACTCCTCACAGTGGACGCCGCACCGGCCCTGGTCGTCGGCCTGCCGGTCGGCTTCGTGGGGGCCGCCGAGTCGAAGGCGGCGCTGCGGGCCAGCGGCCTGCCCGCCGTGTCCAACGTGGGGGAGAAGGGCGGTTCGGCGGTCGCCGCCGCAGCCCTCAACGCCCTGCTCTACATCGAGGAGAAGTCATGACCGGGTTGGTCATCGTCGGGCACGGTACGCGCAGCGCGGCCGGGGTCGACCAGTTCGCCGCCCTCGTCGAGCGGGTCCGCCGTCGCGGGGACGTCGGGGACGTCGAGGGTGGCTTCATCGAGCTGTCCCGACCGCCGCTGACCGACGCGGTCGGCGCGCTCGTCGCGCGGGGGCACCGGGCGTTGGTGGCGCTGCCGTTGGTGCTCACCGCCGCCGGGCACGGCAAGGGCGACATTCCCGCCGCGATGGCCCGCGAGCAGGAGCGACACCCCGGGCTCACCTACCGCTACGGTCGTCCGCTCGGCCCGCACCCGCTGGTGCACGATGCCCTCGAACAGCGCATCGACGCGGCGCTTGCCGCTCCGGACCGGGCCGACGCCCCGCTGACCGGTGCCGACCGGGCCGGCACGTGGGTCGCGTTGATCGGGCGGGGCTCCACCGACCCGGACGCCAACGCGGAGGTCGCCAAGGTGGCCCGGCTGCTCTGGGAGGGGCGCGGCTACGCCGGAGTCGAGCCGGGCTTCGTCAGCCTCGCCCAGCCGTCGGTGCCGGCGGTCCTGGAGCGACTGCGTCGCCTCGGCGCCCGGCGGATCGTCGTGGCGCCGTACTTCCTGTTCGCCGGGGTGCTGCCGGACCGGATCGTCGCCCAGTCGGCGGAGTTCGCCGCCGCCCACCCCGACCTCGACATGCGGGTGGCCGAGGTGATCGGCGACTGCGACGCCCTCGCCGACCTGGTCCGGGAACGCCACGCCGAGGCGCTGGGCGGCGACATCCGGATGAACTGCGACACCTGCGCGTACCGGGTGCTGATGCCCGGCTTCGCCGACAAGGTGGGTCGCCCGCAACGCCCGCACGACCACCCCGACGACCCGGTCGGCCACCACCACCACCACGGACACGACCACGGCCATCATCACGACCACGGTTCGGTCGCGGTGGTCGGCGGCGGGCCGGGACCCGACGACCTGATCACGGTACGCGGAAAGGCGCTGCTGGAGGCCGCCGACGTGGTGGTGGTCGACCGGTTGGCCCCCCAGGGGCTGCTCGCCGGGCTGCGCCCCGACGTGCTGGTCGTCGACGCCGCCAAGGTGCCCCGTGGCCCGTCGATGGCCCAGGAGGCGATCAACGCGGCCCTGGTCTCGCACGCCCGCGCGGGCCGCCGGGTGGTCCGGCTCAAGGGCGGCGACCCGTACGTCTTCGGACGTGGTCACGAGGAGGTGCTGGCCTGCGCGGCGGCCGGCGTGCCGGTGACAGTGGTCCCCGGGGTGAGCAGCGCCTTCGCCGCACCGGCCCTCGCCGGCGTGCCGGTCACCCACCGGGGCGTGGCGCACGACGTCACAGTCGTGTCCGGACACCTGCCTCCCGGGCACCCCGACTCGCTCGTCGACTGGGTGGCCCTGGCCCGAGCCCGGGGGACGGTCGTGCTGCTGATGGCCGTCGACACCATCGCCAAGATCGCCGCCGTGCTGATCGAGCACGGTCGCGCCCCGCAGACCCCGGTGCTGGCCGTGCAGGATGCCGGGCTGCCCGACCAGCGGTCCGTGCCCGCGCGACTCGACGAGATCGGTGCCCTCGCCGCCCGGGAGGGCGTCGGCCCACCCGCCGTGTTCGTCCTCGGCCCGGTGGTCGATCTCACCACCACCGGGCCGAGGACCTGACGACTACTCGCTGCGGGCGGTCTCCGGCCCGGTGACGCGTTCCAGCAACGGCATCGTGGAGGCGATGACGCCGAGGCAGGCGGCCAACCCGACGACGACGATCACGTAGAAGCGCGGCTCCGGCGCGACGAGCGTGTAGTCCATCTGTGCCCGCAGGAACAGGTGGGCGGCGAGCAGGCCCATCCCGATGGCGATGGCGGCGACGGCGAGCATCGGTACGGCGCTCTCCAACGCGACCACCCGGCGCAGGACCCGCACCGGCGCGCCGCTGAGGCGTAGCAGGCTGAACGGGCGTCGGCGTTCGGTGAGACCGCCGATCACGCTGACCGCGAGACTGCACCCGCCGAGCGCGAGGCTGGCGATGATGATGACGTTCGCCAACTGCTCCCAGCCGCGCAGTGTGTTGGCGAAGTCCGACTCGAAGTCGCCTGGCACGTTCGGCCCCACCCAGAAGGTCGGATAGGCGAGCTCCAGCACGGTGCGGGTGCGCTCGACGGCGGCTGCCGATCCGTCCGTGTCGACGACGATCGACATCACCGGAAGCTGCGGGAGATCGCCGAGTGGGACCGACGCGGCAGGCCAGACCCTGGCGGACGACGCCGACTCCCGGAACGGGATGAGGCCCGTCGCCACCTCTGCGACGGTGGCGCCCTCGGCGCACCGGCCGTACGCGCTGGGGATGTCGGTGCACGCGATCAGGCCGGGCTCAATGGCGCTCATCATGTCCGGGTTTTCGCGCACCGTGGTCGCGGACCGCACGCCGGTGACCGCGCGCAGTTCGGTGAAGAGCGTGTCAGGCGCCGCCGGCGTGTCCTCAGGAAAGTGGATAGACACCTGTCCCGCCTCGGTCGACCCGACCGGGGCCGGGCCGCGATTGGCGATGATCGTGGTGATCACGCCGACGGCCACGCTCGTCACGAAGAGCGCGAGCATGATGCCGCTGATCGCCCGGAATCCGGCCTTCGGGTTGTCGGCGAGGCGTCGCGCGGCGATGAGCGTGGCCGGGCGGCTGGCGTACCGGGCCAGGACCCGGGCGCCGACCATCGTCAGCCACGGGCCGGCGAGAACCAGGCCGGCCATGATGAGCAGCAGGGCGGGCAGGAACACCGCGGTCTGGCCGCCGGACGTCGGAGGCCGGAAGCCGATGGCGAAGAACAGCACCGCGAGGCCGAGCACCATCGGGATCAGCCGGTACGCGCGCGGGGCGCGGGGGGTGACCCGCCGGGTGACGCCCAGCGGCGAGATCCGTACGCGGCGCAGCGAGACCTGGGCGGCCACCGCCGCGCCGGCCGGGACGCCGAGCGCCACGAGGAGGACGTTCAGCAGGCCCAGCGACATGTCGTTGGGGAAGAAGGGCATGCCGGTGAACGGGATGCTCGCGAGCGAGTCACGGAAGGCGTAGAACAGGCCGAAGCCGACGGCGGTTCCGGCGACGGCCGCGGCGGTCGCCTCCACCGCGGCGACGATCGCGATCTGCCGGGGTGTCGCGCCGACCAGCCGCATCGCGGCGAAGCGCTGTTCCCGGCGGGCGGCGCTGAGCCGGGTGGCGGTGCCGATGAAGATCAGCACCGGGAACAGCAGCCCGCCGGCGATCACGCCCAGGATGAGGTCCACAGTGGTCTCGGGGAGGGCGGGGGCGTCGCCGAAGCTGGTGACCTGCCTGGCATGGGGCAGCTTGGCGACGTCGTCGGGAGTGCCGCCCACGATGACGAGCAGAGCGCCCGGTGAGGGGAGCGTGGCCGGGCCGATGGTGCCCTGGGATTGCCCCGGGTAGCGGTCGCCCAGTTCCTCGGCCGGGTGGGCGGCCAACAGGTCGCGCATCGCGGGGGAGGCGTAGAACTCCCCGGGGCCCGGGGTGCTCGGGATGCCGACCGGGGTGGGTGCGTTCGGTCCGGTCGGCGCGACGTCGATCCGGATGATCTGCTTGCCGTGGAAGTAGTCCTCGCGCGTCGACCACCACAGCGGATCGGCGTCGCCGGCCGAGTCCTGCGGATACATCGACGCGTACCGGGTGAGTTGGGCGTTTACGGCGTTGACCCCGGCGAGGGTGGTCAGCAGCAGCCCGCTGCCGATCGCGACGGCGGCGGCGATGACGAGGAGGCGGGTGAGCGCCTCGCGACCGCCGGCCAGGACGAGGCGGAGCCCGAAGCGGATCATGAGGCGATCCGGTCCGGCGCGTTGACGTGCCCGTCGCGGACCATGACCTCACGGTCGGCGTACGCGGCGATCCTGGGCTCGTGGGTGACCAGGATGACAGTGGTGCCCTGCTCGCGGGCGGCACCGACCAGCAGGTCCATGACGTGCTCGCCGGTGAGGGAGTCGAGCGCGCCGGTCGGCTCGTCGGCGAAGAGGACCTGCGGCTCGGCGACCAGGCCCCGGGCGAGGGCGACCCGTTGTGCCTGCCCGCCGGACAGCTCACCCGAACGCCGCTGTTCCAGGCCGTCCAGGCCGAGGCGCGTGAACCAGGCCCTCGCCTTCGGCAGCGCCTGGGACCGGCGTACGCCGGTGAGCAGCAACGGCAGGGCGACGTTCTCCACGGCGGTGAGCTCGGGAACGAGCTGGCCGAACTGGAACACGAAGCCGAACCGGTCGCGGCGCAGGCTGCTGCGCTGGGTCTCGGACATGGCGTCGACCCGGGCCCCGTCGAAGAGGATTTCGCCGGAGTCGGGCACGAGGATGCCGGCCAGGCAGTGCAACAGGGTGGACTTGCCCGAGCCGCTGGGGCCCATGACGGCGAGGATCTCGCCGGCGTCCACGGCGACGCTGGCGCCGCGCAGGGCGGGTGTCTGGCCGAAGGCGAATTCCACGTCCCGTGCTTCGAGCACCACGCTCATGGCCGCACCTCTTTCCGCAGGGCGTCCAGGCGGGCGCCGGTCATCTCGATCCACCGGAGGTCAGCCTCCAGGTGGTAGAGGCCGTGGTCGGCCAGCAACGCGTCGACCAGGCTGCCGGCGCGCTTGATCTCGGTCAGCTCCCGCATCCGGTGCAGGTGCGCGCTGCGCTGGGTGTCGAGGTATTCGGCGGCCGGCCGGTCCAGCATCAGCGCGAGCACGACCTTCGCGAAGAGCACCGTCTGCAGGTGCGGCTCCGGGTCGACGGGCTGGGTCAACCACTGCTCCACCTCGGTCGCGCCCAGGTCGGTGATGACGTAGCGCTTGCGGTCCGGGCCGGAGCCGGGGGCGACGTCGCTGATCACCACCTTGCCGTCGCGGGCCAGGCGGCTGAGGGTCGAGTAGACCTGGCCGAACGGTAGTGGCTTGCCCCGGCCGAAGAAGGCGTCGTAGTCGCGCTTCAGGTCGTAGCCGTGGCTGGGCTCGCGTTCGAGGAGGCCGAGAAGGGTCAGTGGCACGCTCATGGGAGGAGACTACACCGAAGGTATACCTCGCGTATATACCCTCGGTGTGTGCTCGGTGCCGCTGTCTATCGGGTGCCGTTGGCCTTCAGGGCCGTTGGCCGGCGGGGCCGCTGGACGCCGGTGCCGCTGGCCGTCCGTGTCACCGCCCGTCGGTGCCGCTGGCTGTCGGGCCGCTGTCTGCTGCCATGTCATCGCCACTTCGCCGGTCATCGCGCCGGCACGTACGCACCCACCGGCCGCGGCAATCACCTCCCCTGCACGCCCGACGACGCGTTGCGCGCCCCACCAACGCACCCGCATACGCCAACGCCGCTGGCCGGCACCCCGGGTTGCGGCGCCCCGTACGACTTCGTCGGCGCGCACCAGCTGGCGGGCTGACCGGTGGACCTGCTCTGGGC
>NZ_JBEZZW010000019.1:0-139131 GCF_040639415.1 Micromonospora sp. NPDC023888
ATCTGCGCCCGCTCCGCGGACGACAACCTCTGCCCCGGCATGACCCCTCATCCTGACGAGAATCCACCCCGTTGCAACAACCACTTGAGCCCAAGACGCCGGGACGCCCCGACATCAAGGGACCCGAGTCGATCACGACGGGCCGAGCGCACCAGCTCGCACAAATCGGGGCAGACTTCGCGTCGGGCAGGGCCAGGCCGGCGCGCCTCGAGCAGCGCGTTGGGATCGACCTGAGCGACACCGGCTCTGGTGGGCGTTACCCTGACACCATGCAGGCCGTCTCCCCCACCGCGACCGGCGTGGCCTTCCTGGCGCGTCCGGGTCGCCCTGCCGTGGTGGCGCGAACGCTCGCCGAACTGGCCGGCCCGACCCGGGGTGTCGTCGAACTGCCCGTGCGGTTGATGTGGAACGCCGAGCGCACCTTCGACCTCGGCGACCTCGACCAGCTGCTCTGGATGTACGAGAACGTGCTCCGCGAGACCACCCGGGCCGACGATCTGCGCGCTCTGATCAACGGGCGGACGCTGCGTCGGGTGTGGCGACTGCTCAACCTGCCTCGGGGCGTACGGCAGGCGTGGGAGAGCCGGCACCGCGGCCTGCGCGCGGCGTGACCGAGCCTCACCTGCACGAGTTCTACCGGGAGGTGGCCCGGGTGGCGCTGACCGCCGCCGGGCCGTACCGGTTCGTGTTGGGTGGTGGGGTGGCCTGGGCGGCGCACGGATTGGTCGCCCGCCCGACGGAGGACGTCGACCTCTTCGCGGACGTGGAGGGTGCCGCCGCGG
This sequence comes from Micromonospora sp. NPDC023888, assembly GCF_040639415.1. Taxonomy (NCBI): domain Bacteria; kingdom Bacillati; phylum Actinomycetota; class Actinomycetes; order Micromonosporales; family Micromonosporaceae; genus Micromonospora; species Micromonospora sp. NPDC023888. The sequence goes on from NZ_JBEZZW010000019.1 coordinate 783, forward strand.
CGGCGTCCGCCGGGGTGCGGGTGGCGCTGGAACGCGCCGGTTTCACCGTCACCGACGCGGACCCGGACAGCGAGCTGGCCGAGCTGTTCGACGGGTACGGCCAGGACATGAAGGACTTCGTGGTGAGCCGGGATGGGCGGCAGATCCGGCTCAGCCTCGCCCGGTTGGACCGTCAGCAGAGTCCGGTGGTGATGGACCTCGGCCCGGTGATGGACGTCCGTGACCTGGTCGCCAACAAGATCGCGGCATTGGTCAACCGGCGGGAGGTTCGCGACTTCATCGACGTGGCCGCGGCTCTCGACCACTATGACGTGACCGAGCTGTTGGTGCTGGCACGGCAGGTCGACCCCGCGCTGGACCCGGACGACGTGCGCGCCGCCGGCCGTTACCTGGACCGGCTCTCCGACCAGCGTTTCGGTCGTTACGGCCTGAGCGCAGCCGACATCGCCCAGGTCCGCCAGCGCTTCGCCGCCTGGCCCCGCTGAGCGGGTGGGCATCCCGGGCGGACGCCCACCCGACGGTGGATCACTTGGTCGGCCGACCGCCCGTGACCCCCAGGATCTCGCCGGTGACGTAGCTGGACTCCTGCGACGCGAAGAAGACGTACGCCGGGGCCAGCTCGGCCGGCTGACCGGGGCGCCCCTCCGGGGTGTCGGTGCCGAACTGCTTCACCTTCTCCTCGGGCATCGTGGACGGGATCAGTGGCGTCCAGACCGGGCCGGGTGCGACCGCGTTGACCCGGATGCCCTGCTCGGCCAGGTCGGCGGCGAGGGCCTTGGTGAAGTTGGCGATCCCCGCCTTCGTGGTGGCGTAGTCGAGCAACTGCGGCGACGGGTCGAACGCCTGGATCGACGCCGTGTTGATGATCGCCGACCCCTCGGCCAGGTGTGGGATGGCGGCCTTGCAGAGCCAGAACATCGCGTACAGGTTGGTCTTGAGCACCCGGTCGAACTGCTCGGTGCTGATCCCGAGGATGCCCTTGTCCTGCGACATCTGGTAGGCCGCGTTGTTGACCAGGATGTCGATGCCGCCCAGGTCGCGGACCGTCCGGTCGACCAACTCCTGGCAATGCGCCTCGTCGGTGATGTCGCCGCGGACCGCGATGCCGCGCCGGCCGGCGTCCTCGACCAGTCGGATGGTTTCCCGGGCGTCGGCGTCCTCCTCCTCGCTCAGGTACGAGATGAGCACGTCGGCGCCCTCCCGGGCGTAGGCGATAGCGATGGCCCGGCCGATCCCCGAGTCGCCACCGGTGATCAGTGCCCGCTTGCCGTCGAGCTTGCCGCTGCCCCGGTACGAATCTTCCCCGTGGTCCGGCTTCGGGGTCATCTCCCCGGTCGAGCCGGGCGCTGACTGCTGCTGCGCGGGCTGACCGGACTGTTGGCCGTACTGGCTGGTCGGGTCCTGCTGGGTGTGCTGGTCCTCGCTCACTGAAAACTCCTCGCTTGCGCGCGGGAAGCGGGCTCTCCCGCGAATGTCGTCCCAGACCGCCCTACCCCGCTGTGGCCTGCGGAAACCGCAGTAACCGTCGGGGCTGGCGTGGCGGCAGTGACGGCTGCTGGTTATGGTGCGCAAGGCGCTCACGAGGCGCGTCCATCCCATGGAAAGGCACGTCATGACCTCTCCCTCCGGCCCGTCGCGCCGCCAGGTGCTCGTCGCCGCGGCGGCGGCGGCGACCGCCCCGCTGATCGCCGCCGCGCCCGCGCAGGCGGCCGGCGCAGCCCGGCCGCGTACCTGGGACCTCACCCTCCTGGGCACGTCGGACACCCACGGCAACGTCTACAACTGGGATTACTACCGCGACGCCGAGTACGACGACAGCAAGCACAACGACATCGGCGTCGCGAAGCTGGCGACCCTGATCAACCAGATTCGCCGGGAGCGGCGCGGCAAGGCGACGCTCGTGCTCGACGCCGGTGACACGATCCAGGGCACTCCGCTGGCCACGTACTACGCCAAGCAGGAGCCGATCACCGCCACCGGGGAGAAGCACCCGATGGCCCGCGCGATGAACGTCATCGACTACGACGCGGTGACGCTGGGCAACCACGAGTTCAACTACGGTCTGCCGTTGCTGGACCTGTGGATCCGTCAGCTCGGTTTCCCGGCGCTCGCCGCGAACGCCGTCAACGCGAAGACCGGCAAGCCGGCCTTCCTGCCGTACGTCATCAAGAAGGTCTCCCTCGGTTTCGCCGCGCCGACCCTGCGGGTCGGCATCCTGGGGCTGACCAACCCCGGGGTGTCCATCTGGGACAGGGGCAATGTCGAGGGCAAGCTGCGCTTCGACGACATGGTGGCGACCGCCGCGAAGTGGGTGCCGATCATGCGGGCGCGCGGTGCGGACCTCGTGCTGATCTCCGCGCACGGCGGTGACAGCGGCACCTCCAGCTACGGCCCGGAGCTGCCGAACGAGAACCCGGTGGCGCTGATCGCGCAGCAGGTGCCGGAGATCGACGCGATCCTCTTCGGTCACGCGCACAACGAGGTGGTCGAGCGGTTCGTCACCAACGAGCAGACCGGCGCGCAGGTGTTGCTCTCCGAGCCGTCGAAGTGGGGCCAGCGGCTCACCCGGATGGACTTCACCCTTGCCCGGGAGCGTGGCCGCTGGACGATCACCAAGAAGGCCGCCACCATGCTGAACACCAACACGGTGGTCGAGGACCCGAAGGTGCTCGCCGCCGTGCGGGCCCAGCACCAGAAGACCATCGCGTACGTGAACCAGGTGGTGGCCCAGGCCACCGTTGAGATGTCCACTGTGGAGTCCAGGTACAAGGACACCCCCATCCTGGACTTCATCAATCACGTCCAGGCCGAGACCGTCACCAAGGCGCTGGCCGGCACGCAGTACGCCGACCTGCCGGTGCTGTCCCAGGCGTCCCCGTTCAGCCGTACGGCGGTCTTCCCCGCCGGCGACGTCAAGATCCGTGACGTGGCCGGGCTCTACGTCTTCGACAACACCCTTGAGGCGGTCGTCCTCAGCGGCGCCGAGGTGCGCGCGTACCTGGAGTACTCGGCGAAGTACTTCCGGACTCTCGCCCCGGGCGCCCCGGTCGACCCGGAGCAGATCAGCGACTCACCGGCGGTGCCGGACTACAACTACGACGCGATCTCCGGCCTGGACTACGAGATCGACATCTCCAAGCCGGTCGGGCAGCGGATCACCCGGCTGGTGCTGCCCGGCACCGACACGCCGGTCGCGGACGACGCACAGTTCGTGATGGCGGTGAACAACTATCGGCGCAGCGGTGGCGGCAACTTCCCCGGCATCGTGAAGACCCAGGTCTACAACGCGCAGCAGGAGATCCGTCAGCTCCTCATCGACTGGGCGCAGGCCAAGGGAACGATCAACCCGGCCGACTTCTTCCAGCCCAACTGGCGACTGGTACGCGAGGGCGTGCCGGTCTTCTGACCGCGGACCACAGCCGGGCCGTGGGTGGCGACACCCGCGGCCCGTCCGCGTTTCTCAGCCCTGCACGTTCCAGCGGACCGGGTCCTCGGCCTTCTCCGGCCGGTCCCGCCCGGGATCGGTCTCGGTCAGCTCGACGCGCTCCTCCGGGCGGACCGCGGGCGGCAACTCCCCGAAGCGCGCGTGCCGCAGGAACGCGTACTCGTCGTCGGTGAACGGCTGCTCGACCATGGGTACCTCCTGTTGCTCCCCCGTCATTGTCCGGCGGGCGGGGTGCTCGGCACCAGGGTGACGTCACACCCCGTAAAGCATCCTAGGATCCTGGGTGAGCAGTGGTGGGCTGTCGACGCCGATCGGGCAGCCGGTCGAGCACCGCGAGGGCCGCGCGGATCGGCCGCCGTCGCAGCATCTCGGCGAAGCTCGCCCGGCCCTGACAGAACTGGACGAACATCCGCCACCCCAGCGGGGTCGCCAACAGCGCGTGGAACACCTCCGGCCGCCGGGTGAACACGTCGAGCAGGCGGAACCCCGCCCGCATCTCCGGCAGCAGGCGCTCGGCGACCGCCCGCTCGTACCCGGCCAGATCCCCGCTGGCGACCGCCGCACCTGCCAACTCACCCGAGCGCAACGCGAAGCTGATGCCCTCCCGGCTCCACGGCTCCAACAACCCGGCCGCATCGCCCACGACAAGCACCCGGCCGTTACGCAGCGGCGAATCCTCCTCGCGGCACCGGGTCAGATGACCCGAGTCGTGCTCCGCCGGCAACCCGGTCAGCCCCAACCGGTCGACGAACCGCCGCAGGTAGTCCCGGGTCCCCTCCCCCGCGCCCCGACCGGCGATCACACCGACGGTCAACCGGTCGCCCTTGGGAAAGACCCAGGCGTACGAGCCCGGCATCGCTCCCCAGTCCAGCAGCAACCGACCCCGCCACCGCTCCTGCTCCGCCGGCGGCACCGCGATCTCCAACTCCAGACCCAGGTCCACCTGCCGGTACCGCACCCCCACCTGCCGGGCGCTCACCCCCGACGAACCATCCGCGCCGATCACCGCACGGGCCGCGATCGTCGTACCGTCGGCCAACCGCAGGCGTACCCCATCGGGATCCTGCTCGATCGCGCGGACGGCGACCCGCTCACGCAACTGCGCGCCGGCGGCGACCGCCGCCGCGCGCAGCCGGTCGTCGAACTCCTCGCGGCGCACCATCGTCACCACCGGACTGGCATTGCGGCGGGTGAACTCCCGACGGCCGTCCCGGGTGAACGTGACCCGGTCCACCCGGTCGTGCGCGGGCACCTCGATCCGACCATGGACGGCCGCCAGCGAGGTGCCGATCAGGCCACCGCCGCAGGTCTTGTACCGCGGGTGGGCGGCCCGCTCGACAACCAGGGTGGACACACCCGCGCGGGCAGCGGCGTAGGCCGCGGACAACCCGGCGGGGCCGGCGCCGACGACAACGAGATCCCAAACGATCACGACAGCAGCCTAGGCGATGGCGAGGGTCCCCCCGAGCAGCGCAACCACTCACCGTCGGGATGAGCACGCGACGGCGCTGCTGCCGCGCCTGAGCGCACCGCCCGATCGGGTGCGCATCTTCGGTCAGCCAGGGGGTAACCGGCGCACGGCAACCGCCGCACGACGGCGGACGAACGAAGGAGGAGCCATGCAGCAGGTGCCACTGTCGGAGGCCGAGCAACGGGTGTACCAGGCGGTCACCACTCTCGAGGCACGCGGACAGGTGCCCTACCCGGACCTGATCGCCGAGGAGTCCGGGCTGAGCGAGGAGCAGGTGGGTAGCCCCCTGCACCTGCTCACCGAGAAGGGCCTGCTGCACCGCGAGGACTCGCCGATGGCGGGCCTCGACTTCGGTCCCCGGTTCTGCGCGCGTCAGATGGCGTGACCCGAAGAACAAGCCGGGACGATTCGCCCCCCGCTGACCCGGGTAGGGGTCAACGATGCGTGATCAACGGTCAACGGGGGGCACGATGAGTGCGGCGCAACCGCCGCAGCCGGTGGACGCGGCCGCGAACCGGAGACGCTGGCAGGCCGTCGGCGTCGGGCTGGTCGCCGCGTTCATGACGTTGCTCGACGTCAGCATCGTCAACGTCGCGGTGCCGTCCATCGACCGGGCGCTGCACGCCTCGCCGAGTGACCTCCAGTGGATCCTCTCCGGGTACGCGCTCACCTTCGGCCTGGCGCTGGTGCCCGCCGGCCGCTTCGGCGACGCCCGCGGCCGGCGCAACGCGTTCGTCTTCGGCATCGCACTGTTCACAGTGACAAGTGCGCTCGCCGGTCTCGCCACCTCCCCGACCTGGTTGGTCATCGCCCGACTGCTCCAGGGCGCCGCCGCCGGCATCGTCAACCCGCAGGTCATCGGACTGATCCAGCAACTGTTCCGAGGGCCGGAACGGGCCCGCCCGTTCGGGCTGCTCGGCGCCACCATCGGTATCTCCACCGCGGTCGGGCCGCTGCTCGGCGGGCTGCTCATCGCCGTCGGCGGCGAGGAACACGGCTGGCGGTGGGTCTTCTTCGTCAACGTCCCGGTCGGCGTCCTCGCGGTGATCCTCGGCTGGCGTCTGCTGCCCGGCCGGCCCGCCGGTCAACCCGGCTGGCGTCAACTCGACCCCGTCGGTGTGCTGCTGCTCGGTGTCGGCGTGGTCCTCGTCCTGCTTCCGCTCGTACAGGAGCAGCAGTGGCGGACTCCCTGGAAGTGGGCGCTCATCCCGGCCGGTCTCGCGGTGCTTGTCGCCTTCGGCCTCTGGGAGCGGCGATACGAACGCCAGCACCAACCGCTGTTCGACCTTCGACTGTTCAGCCTCCGGTCCTACGCCCTGGGGTCGCTCATCGCGCTTGTCTACTTCGGCGGCTTCACCGCGATCTTCTTCATCTTCACCCTGTTCCTGCAGATGGGTCTCGGCTACAGCGCGCTCGTCGCGGGCCTGGCCATCACCCCGTTCGCCCTGGGTTCGGCCGCCGCCGCCGTGCTCGGTGGCCGCATCGTCAACCGCATCGGCCGGCCACTTGTCGCCATCGGTCTGCTCACCATCGTGGTCGGGCTGGCCGCCACGGTCGTCGCGTTGCGCCTCGCGCCGGACGCCCCAGCACCCTGGGTCACCGCTGGTCCCCTGCTCGTCGCCGGCATCGGCAGCGGACTGGTGATCGCGCCCAACCAGACGATCACCCTCACCGACGTCCCCGTAGCGCAGTCGGGCAGCGGCGCGGGCATGCTCCAGACCGGTCAGCGGATCGGCGCCGCCGCCGGCATCGCCGCCGTCGGCTCGATGTTCTTCTCATCGCTGGCCGACAGCCGCGGCAACTGGACCACGTCCTTCGAACGGTCGCTCATGCTGGCCACCGGCATCATCGCACTCGCGCTGGTCTGCGCGCTTATCGACATCCTGCGCACGCGCCACCAAGAGACCTGACAACACCAGGGGTACGCCGCTGGCCGGCACCCCCGGTGTTGCGGGGTGCCGGCCAGCAGTCGGTGTGTCAGCTGTTCCAGTGCTGGTTGACGAGGTCGGTGGCCTGCTGCTCCCACTGTGCGTAGGCGTCCGGGTAGGCGGAGACCTGCACGGTCTGCGCGGCCTGGGTCAGCGGCATGTCCTCCCAGCCGTCAACCTGCTTCAGACCCTTCAGGAACGCGGTCGTCGAGTAGGCCGGGTCGGTGATCTGCTCCGGCGTACCCCAACCCGAACTCGGGCGCTGCTGGAACAGGCCCAGCGAGTCGTGGTCGTTCATGTCGCCGAGGTGGCCCAGGTTCTCCAGCTTCGACTCCTGCAGGCTCGTCGCGATCGAGATGACCGCGGCGCGCTCGGGCAGGCCGGCCTTCTTCGTGGCGGCGATGATCGCCTTGGCGTTGGCGGTCTGCTCGTCGTTGAGGGTGATGTGCGACTGGTCGCCCTGCGGCTTCGGCGCGGCGGCCTGCACCGCGACCGCGACCGGCTTGCCCTCGACCGGGGCAGCGGCGTGGGCGGCGATCGGACCGGCGAACACACCACCGGCGAACGCGAGACCAGCAACGGACAGCACACTCTTACGGAAGATCGTGTTCATGGGGGTAGCTCCTTCGGGGGTAGAACACCCGCACCACGCCGATCGGGGCAAACGGCAGTAACGGGTGTGAGCACCTCGTCCGGCGCTGCACTTGCAAAGGGGAAAGTCCTTGGGGTGGGCGACCGCGCAAGCCGGGGGCTTGCGGCGCCCAGGCGACCTACAAGCGGGGGCTCGTGCCGAGGTCAGCGACCTGGGAGCGGGCTTGTGGGGTCGGGTCAAGGTGTAACGACCGGGGGGCCGGGGTCATTCCGGGGGCGGCCCGTCCGCCGGCACCCACGTGGAGGCGGTGACCAGGGCGGTGTCGGTCGTGGGGACTGCAACGACCGGGGCTCGGGGGTCATTCCCGGTAGTCGCTGACCGGGGGCGGTCGGTCGTGGAGACTGTAACGACCGGACCGGGGCCCGCATTCCAACCCCGGTGACCGGGGCGGCGGGGTCGTGGTGCTGCGATCGTCGGGGTGTGTAACGACCCCGCCCCCGCCACGATTCCGGCCCACGGGTGCGACCGGTCACGGCCCAGCAGCCTCACGGGACCGGACAAACCGCCCACCGCGGACCATCCCCCGCCACCCATCGGCCCAAGAACAGCGTCAGGCAGCCCACCAAGGCGTGATCCACTCGACTTCACTGATATCGCGGCGTCCGGGACGCTCCGACACCCCGGCATCATTGAACCCGAGTCGATCAAGGCGCGTCGGCCAGGGCTGGCCTTCACCAAACGGACGAACCCGACCAGGGTCGACAGGCGCTGGCGCCCGCCGGAGAGTTCCGACGGGCGCCAGCTTCAGGTGCGATCCGGGCAGGGCCCGGTGGTGTGCGGATTAGTGCGCAGCACCACCGAGGCGCTGGCGGCGACGCCAGGCCAGGGTCAGCAGCAGCATGACCGCGCCGGCGCCGACCAGGCCACCGCCGAGCTTCATGGGCGTGCCGATGCTGTCACCGGTGACCGGCAGGGGCTGCTTCTTGTGCAGCACCCGCAGCTCGGCGCTGGCGGTACGGCCGGACTCCCGGCCCGTGGCGGTGAAGGTCAAAAGACCCGTCACCGACGGCTTGTAGCTCTTGGTGAACCTTCCCTGGGCGTCGGTGAACGCCGTGAAGCTCAGCGGCGCGCTCGCCTGGTAGGCCACCGGGGCCATCGCCACGGTGCTGCCGTCGCTGCGGCGAGCCGGAGCCTGACCGCCGGCCGGAGCAGCGTACGGAGTCACCGTCACCACGATGTCGACGGTCTCGTTCGGACCGAAGCCGGTGCCGGTCAGCACGACTGTCTCGCCGAGGTAGATCGTCGGCCGGTTGACGGTCAGCGTGGCTGTGCCTGCGTTTGGCGGATACGGCGGCGGTTGCGGCGGGTCGGTGGTCGCGCTGGGCGTCGGCTGCGGCTGTGCCGCCCCCGCTGCCGTCGGCACGGCCACCACGGCCAGGCCGACCGTGAGCGCCATGATGATGCGGGTTAGCCGCATGATTGGTTCCCTCCTACTGGTCACAGCTTGGTGCGGAATGAACTTGGGTGGTCCAGGGGCTGGCGGTGGGGGTCAGCCACAGCTCGGCCTGCCCGACGCCGGTCTTGGCCGTCAGCACGGTGGCCTCCAGCACCTTTTCGGCGCCGGGACCGACGTCGATGCTGGCGGTCGCCACCTGGCGGCGGCGTTCCGTGCCGCTGCCAAGCGCCGTCTCGACCCCGTCGAGCCGGGCCTCGAGCACCGCTCCGCCAGCCGGGCTGAAGATCGACACCAGCGTGCGGGCGGTGTACGGGTCACCGGCCAGACCTAGTCCGAGCACGGATTCGCTAAGTCCGGACTTCGGCGCGGTCGAGCGCAGGGTCACCCGCAGCCGGAGCTCGCGGCGGCCGTCGGGTCGGCATTCGCCCACCGTCAGGTTCGCCGTCGGCCGCAGGTAGTAGCCGAGCTTCGCGCCGCTGCCGTCGTTGAGAAAAACGCCGACCGTCGGCACGGTGTCCTGTTCTGGAAGCGTCCCGGCCATCCGGCTCGCGCCGAATGTCCGCTGTTCCTCAGGTCGGGCACTCCAGAACAATATCCGGCGTTCCGTGATAGCACGGTCAAATGCGGACAACAACACACGAGGGTTGACATTCTTCTTGAAGAAGGCGTCGAACACCGACGCGGCCGACGCCGCGAAGAACGCGTCCTGCTGCCGTACGTTCAGCCGCTGGTAGCTGTCGTTGAGCAGGGTCTGCACGACCTTCTCGCTGGCCAGCGGGACACCACCGGGCACCAACACCGGGCCGGTCGCCTTGAGCAGGTAGGACAGCACCACCGGGTCGACAGCGAGTACCCCGTCGACAGTGGTGCCCGTCGAGCGGCGGAACATCTCGCGGTACAGCGTGGCCGCGGTCGGGAAGTGCGGAGACAGGTTGACGTCGGCGGGATAGATGCCGGGCAGGTCGGTCCAGAGCGCCCGGGTCTCGGCGGGTACCTTCAGCGCCGGGGTGAACTGGCCGAGCGAGGCGCTGCTGCCCTGCTTGCCCATCTTCACCGCGCCGTTCTCGGCCTCGATCATCGCGTACGCGCCGAACATGCCTCCGGTGGCACGCAACTCGGCGAGGTTCTGCGAGACCAGCAGGTACCGTCGCGGCCCGTTCGCGCCGAGCAGCGGCGGCAGCAGGCGTGCTCCCTGGTCGGCGGCAGCGGTGAGGCTGGACAGTCGGTCGATCTCGTCGCGCAGGTCCGTCAACGCCTTCCGGACCTGGCTGACCAGGCGGTCGGCCGGCACCGCACCGAGGTCTCGGCGGGTCCGCTGCACCGACTCGTTGACCCCGGTCAGTTCGGTGGACACGGCGGTGAGCCGAGCGAGATCCAGCCGTCCGCCGGTCGGCACCAGGCTGGTCAGGTCCGTCCGCAGCAGACTCGGAAACGCCTCCCGGGCCAGTTGGTCGATGGCGACGGCGATCCGGCGGACGGCGTCGAGATCGTCGCCCGCGATCGGCGTTCGCCTACCGAGTCGCCAACTCGGATCAGCCGTCGCCGCCCGAGCGGCACCGGACTGCTCCTGTAGGGCGGCGAGCGTCCGCAGGGCACGGTCGGTGTCCCCACCCACCACCTGGGCGCTCAACTCCCGGGCCAGGCCTGCGGCGTTGAGCAGGTGGGTACGCGCCTGCCAGCCGCGGAAGCCGACCCATCCGCCGCTCGCCAGCAGCAACGACCCGACGACCAGGGCACCGAGGAGTGCACGTCGCAGTCGGGCTCGCCGACGACGCCGGGACCGGCTCCGCCGCCGGGTCGGCCGTTCGCTCTCCGTCACACCACACTCCCGTTCACGGAACCGGACAGAAGGTCGGTTCCCTGACGTTCTTAGCACGCGTCGGGGAACTTCGTACCGTTATCGCATTCTTCGCCCTTTAAGCGAATTTCCTTCGTGATTCGCCGACGGGCTCCGTGACTCGTCCCGCCGCCTCGAGCAGCAGCCGCTCGATCCGGTCCACGCCGGCCGGCAGCGACATCTCCCGCAGGTACGCCGCCCGCCCCCGGCGACCCATCTCGGTACGCGTCGGCGGCGGGATGGTGGCGGCCAACCAGAACCTGTCGGCAAGCGCCGCCCAGTCCTCCGGTGGGCAGGACAGCCCTGCCCTGACTCGTTCGACCAGCTCGGTGGTGTCGCCGCCGGCGGACGCGACCACCGGCGCGGCACAGGAGAGCGCCGCCTGCAGCTTGCCGGGCACCGTGCCGCGCAGTTCCGGAAGGTCGCGCAGCATGACGAGCTGGTAGTCGGCGGCGGCGTACAGCTCGGGCATGTCGACAGGCGACCGACGCTCCACGAAGCGGACGTTGTCCGCGCCCAACTCGGCGGCGAGCCCCCGGACCCGCCGCTCGGCCGATCCCGAACCGACCAGGACCAGGTCCATCGTCCGGTCCAGCGCCGCGGCCGCCCGGACCGCGGTCTCCAGGCCCTGCCGTGGGCCGATCGTGCCGGCGTGCATGACCACACACCGGCCGTCCCGCCGGACAAGTTGGCGGGCCGCCGCACCGGGCGTCGCGGGATAGAAGATCCGCTCGTCGGTCCAGTTGAGCACCAGCCGGACCCGGTCCGGTTCGGCGCCCGCGGCGACGACCAGGTCCCGCATCGACGGCGCGGCGACCGCGATCCGCGCGGCGGACCGGTAGATCCGGGTCATCGCGCTGCCCATCTGCGCCACCCAGCGCCCCTCGGCCGCCTCGTCGGTGCCGTCGCGGGTCCAGACGTCCTGGACGTGCAGCACCGCCGGCACCCGTCCGAGCAGCCGGAGCACCCCCGCGGCGGCGAACGTCGTGGCCGGGAGTTGGAAGACGTACAGCGCGTCGAGGTCGCTGAAGTACCGGCGGGCGGCAAGCATCGCGCTGCCGGCGAAGGAGAGGTAGCTGGCCATCCGGGCGCCGGTGGACGTGGCCCCTCCCGGGTAGCGGGGCACCCTGCGCACGGTCAGCCGTTCGCTGTGCGTCTCGTGGTGCCACCGCTGCCGCCAGCCGGGATAGACGTGCCCGCCGGGGTAGTCCGGAAACCCGGTGAGCACCCGGACCTCGTGCCCCCGCGCGGACAACTCCTCGGCGAGGCTGCCGGGGATGAACGCCGGCTCGGGCGGAAAGTGGTAGGACAGGATGCCGATCTTCATCGCCGCGCCCCCGTCCGCCGCGAATCGGCGTCGACCGGCGCGGCACCCTGACCGACGGGTGGACGGCGCGCGTACGATGCCGACAACCCCTCCCCGCGCGGCCGCCGGCACCGACGCACCGTTCGCACGGTGTGCCCACCCGCGTCCGCACCGACGAGAGGGGCACCGATGGCTGATCGCGTGTTGTTCGTCTGCCACGCCAACCTGTGCCGGTCACCGATGGCCGAGCACCTGGCCCGCCGGCTGCTGGCCGACCGGCCCGTCACGGTGTCCAGCGCCGGCACCGACGCGACCGACGGCCTGTCCATGCATCCGTACGCCCTGGAGGTCGCGACCGAGGGCGGCGCGGACGCGTCGGCGTTCCGGACCCGGAGCTTGCGGCCCGAATACCTCATCGACGCGACGCTGGTGCTGACCGCCACCCGCCGCCAGCGCTCGATCTGCACCGCGCTGGCACCGAGCGCGCTGCACCGGACGTTCACCCTGCGCCAGTTCGGTCGGTTGGCCGCGGCGGCCGAGCCGCCCGCCGAGCCGGCGGACGACCCGTTGGGGGCGGCGATCGCCGCCGTCGCCCAGGCCCGGGGACGGCTGCAACCCGCCGCCCCGGACGCGGACGACCTTCGGGACCCGATCGGCGGTACGTCCGCCGACTTCCGACGCTGCGCCGAGGAGATCGAACGGTCGCTGCGACCCCTCGCCGCGCTCATCGGGGCAGCCGGGTGAGTTCCTGGGTGTGGTCGGCGACGCCGTTGACCCCGGTGGTGGTGTCGCTGTGCCGGCCGGACGTCGCCCGGTCCGCCGGTACCGACGCCGGAGGTGTCGAGGTGACCACCCGGTAGGCCTCGTACTGGTACGCCTCGGCCTTGGCGACCTTGGCCATGTTCAGCACGCAGCCGAGCAGGCGGACCGAGACCGAGTGCAGCGCGCGGGCCGCCGCGGCCACCTGGGTCCGTGAGGTACGGCCCTGCTGGCTCACCAGCAGCGCACCGTCGGCCTGCACGGCCACGACCACGCCGTCGGTCACCGCGAGCAGCGGGGCGGTGTCGATGATCACGATGTCCGCCGACTCCCGCAGCGCCAGCAGCAGATCCGACATCGCCTTGGAACCGAGCAGCTCGCTCGGGTTCGGCGGGGCGGAACCGCTGGGCAGCACCAGCATCGACTTGTCGCCCCAGCGCTGCACCACGTCGCCGACCTTCACGTCGCCGACGAGCACGTCGGTGAGGCCGACCCCGGCGTCCAGGCCCAGGTACTCGTCGACCTTCGGTCGGCGCAGGTCCGCGTCGACGAGCAACACCCGCCAACCGGCCTCGGCCAGCGCGATGGCCAGGTTGCAGGAGAGCGTGGTCTTGCCCTCGCCCTGCAGCGCGCTCGTCACGGCGATGACCCGGGCCGGCTCGTGGACGTCCACGAAGCGCAGGTTCGTCCGCAGCTTGCGCACCGCCTCGGCGCGGGCCGAGGTCGCGGCGTCGCCGATGATGAGCGGCTCGGAGCGGGCGCTGCTCTCGTAGGGGATCTCGCCGAGCAGCGGGCTGCCGGTGGCGCGTTGCAGGCCGGCGGAGTCCCGCAGCCGGACGTCGGCGACGCCGCGCAGGATCGCCAGGCCGACGCCGAGCATCAGGCCGATCAACCCGCCGAGGGTGAGATTGCGCGTCGGTTGTGGGGAGACCGGGTTGGCGGTGACCCGTGGGCCGCTCACCACCTCGATCTTGATCGGGGCCTTGCCTTCGGACGTCGTCTCGACCTTCTGCACCAGGTCGACGAACTTCGCGGCGAGCGACTCCGTCACCCGCAACGCCCGGGTCTGGTCGGTGTCGTTCACCGAGGCGCGCAGCAGCACGGTGCCGGTCTCCGTGGAGGTGCTCACCCGACTACGCACCTCGTCGGCGGTGAGGCCCACCGGGGTCTCGGCCACCACGCTCTGCGCCAGCCGGTCGCTGGTGAGCAGGTCGGCGTACGACTTGACGCGCTGCTGAAGGAAGAGCCCACCCTGGTAGGCATCGCTGACGCCGGAGTTGGGGGTGGTGACGAAGAAGGTCACCGAGGCGACGTACCGGGGTTGTGCCCGTACGGTCAGGAACGCCGAGGCGCCCAGGGCCACCATGACCGTGACCAGCACGACCCACCAGTGCCGACGCACGTGGCGCAATTGGCGGAGCAGGTCCATCAGGAGCGCCTCCGCGTCGATCCGGTTACGCCAAAAAACTTCACGAAAACCCCCAAGGTCGTCTGTCAACTCGTGAAACCATTAAAGCCGCTCATACGGCTTATGTCCGGAGTTAGGCGGTTCTGGCTTCGACACGTGCGCCCGCATAACCAACCGGGCAGAGGTCCATTCGGCAGCGGCGAGACCCAGGGAAAAGTCGGATGCCGACCGAACGGCCCTGCGGTCGCCACCGCGCACGAGCCCGGATAGGGTCGACAGCGGTGTGCCGGGAAGTCTGGTCGGCGAGTGGATTCCTGTCGTCCGACTCCCGAGGTGACCCCGCAGATGACCGCCCCCTCCCCACCGTCGAAGCGGTCGAAGACCCGGCTGTTCTCGCGATCGTCCTGGCCCGAGGCCCGGCATCTGGCCGACGTGCTGCGCACCGAGACGGTCGGCGGCGCGTTGCTGCTGCTCGGTGCCGTGGCAGCGCTGGTCTGGGCCAACTCGCCGTGGTCCGACTCGTACACCCGGCTCGGCGGTTGGGTGCCCTGGCCCGGCGGCGCGTCCTGGCACCTCGACCTGGACGTGGCCACCTGGGCGGGCGACGGCCTGCTGGCCATCTTCTTCTTCGTGGTGGGTCTGGAACTCAAGCGGGAGTTCGTCGCCGGTGAACTACGCGACCCGCGCCGGGCCGCGCTGCCCGTGGTGGCCGCTCTCGGTGGGATGCTGCTGCCGGCACTGATCTACGTGGCGGTCGTCGTGGTCGGGGGTGGGCCGGGGCTGCGCGGCTGGGCGATTCCGACCGCCACCGACATCGCCTTCGCGCTCGCCGTGCTCGCGGTGGTCAGCTCGCACCTACCCCAGGGTCTACGCGCCTTCCTGCTCACCCTCGCCGTGGTCGACGACCTGTTCGCCATCACCATCATCGCGGTCTTCTACACCGCCGACTTCCATCCCGTACCGCTGCTCGCGGCGCTGGCGCCGATCGGGGTCTTCGCGGCGCTGGTGCGGCGTGGCCATACCTGGTGGTGGGCGCTGATCCCCCTCGCGACAGCGACCTGGGCACTCGTGCACGCCTCAGGTGTGCATGCCACAGTGGCAGGTGTCCTGCTCGGCTTCACGGTCCCGGTGCTCGCCCGCCAGCGGACGGCCGGCGGCCGCCAGCGGGTCGCCACCGTTGCCGAGACGGACGAGGGCGGGCTCGCCGCGCACCTGGAACACCGGTGGCGGCCCGTGTCGGCAGGCATCGCGGTGCCGATCTTCGCCCTGTTCGCCGCCGGGGTCACCCTGCGCGGCACCGACCTGGGCGCCCTGCTGACCGACCCGGTGGTGATCGCCATCGTCGCCGGCCTCGTGTTCGGCAAGAGCATCGGGATCTTCGGCTCCACGTACCTGCTGGCCCGGTTCACCCGCGCCGAACTGGACGAGGACATCACCTGGTCGGACCTGTACGGAATCGCCCTACTGGCCGGCGTCGGGTTCACCGTGTCGCTGCTCATCGGCGACCTGGCCTTCGGCACGGGCAGCACGGCCGACGACCGGGTCAAGGTGGCGGTGCTGCTCGGATCGGTGCTCTCCGCCGGGCTGGCCGCCACGGTGCTCCGCCGCCGCAACGCCGCGTACCGCCGGGTGGCGCAGCGGGAACGACTCGACGCCGACGGCGACGGCGTGCCCGACGTCTACCAGCGGCCCACCGACCGATGAGCGGTGCCCACCGGGCCTGTGATCAGCGGCGACGCTCGGCGGGCGGCAGGTTCTCGGTCTCCTCGACCAACGCCTCCACCTCGGGTGCGGTGAGGTCGTCGCCCGGCACCGCGACCTCCTCGGCGCGATCCTGTTCGTCGGGCTTGCCCCCGGGCGGCGGCTCCGGAGCGGTGCCTTCGCCGGCGAAGCCGTACTCGTTCGGTTCGTCGTGCCGGCTCATGTGGTTATCCTCCCGCTTTCCCCGGTTTCACCTCTTACCGCCAACGGTAGGTGGCGATCGTCCTCGGCGCAGCGCGCCGGGGATTGTCGCCCGGACCACGGCCGTGCGGTGCCCAGCGCCGCCCCGAGAAGCTGACGCAGGGCGATGATCGCCACCGCGCCGGCCAGACCGTTCCACCCCGGAGCGCCGGCGAGCCGCAGCAGGCCGGCCGCCGTCAGCAGATCCAGCAGCACCCGCACGGCGGGCCGGAGCGCCCCGGTGCTGAGCGCGGTGACCACCCCGGCCACCAACGCCAGCGCGGTGACCGCCGTGATCAGGACGCCCGTCACGCCCGACGCTCACCCTCGGCCACCTGCCGCTGCTCCTGACGGATCTCCCGGCCCAGGAAGTAGTTGAGCGCCGTCCGGATCGTCGCGATCGCGGCCAGCTGGCCGATCTGATCGAACGACGGGGACACCGCCGTTCGCAGGACGTCGGCCGCCAACTGGAATTCCAGGCCGAGGGTCAGGAAGCGACCCAGCGAGAGCCGGATCGGCGTGAAGCGGGCGGCGGAGCGGTGTCGTAGCCCCTCGACCACGAACCGCACCGCCGCCCAGACCGCCCCGACGAAGATGACAAGCGCGCCGGCCACCTCCACCACGGCAACCAGCACCTGGTCGCCCTGGCGCAACAGCTCGGCTGCCTCCACCGGAGGCCGTTACCCGCCCTCGGGCCAGCTAGTCGGTGCTCAGGTCAGCTCGTTCACCGCCTCCAGGATCAGCCAGAGACCGGAGATGGCGAACAGGATCGCGGCGCCGTACTTGATGGCCTTCTCCGGCAGCCGCCGACCGAGCATCCGGCCGACCAGGATGGCCAGCGCGTCCGCGGCCACCATGCCGATGGTGGAGCCCAGCCAGGTGCCGAACCAGCCGTACTTGGTGGCGAGCGTGATAGTGGCGAGCATCGTCTTGTCGCCCAACTCGGCCAGGAAGAACGCCACCGACACCGCCACGATCGCGGTCTTGCTCGTCTTCTCCGCCTTGCGCTTCTCCTCCTCGGTGAGCTTGTCACCGCGCAGCGTCCAGGCACCGAAGCCGAGGAACGCCACGCCAGCCACCAGGGAGATCCACTCGGTCGGCAACACCGCCCCGAGGCCCACGCCGATGGCCACCGACGCCAGGTGCACCACCGCCGTGGCGACCGTGATGCCGATCAGCACCGGGATCGGCTTGAACCGCGTGGCGAAGGTCAGCGCCATCAACTGGGACTTGTCCCCCAGCTCGGCGACGAAGATGACGCCGAAGCTGATCACCAGCGCGGCGAAAAATCCCTCCATGACATCCTTCCCGTTCACGCCGGGAGGAGGTACAGGGGCGCCCTCGACCCGGCTGCAACAGCCTGAGTCGAAGGTCTCGCCCGCCCCGGAAAAAGACCGGGGCCGCGTGGCCGGATGCGGAACGCACCAGTATGTCGACCACGACATTGGGGGCTACTCCCCTTCGCGGGACCAGCCTATCTGATCACCACCGGACCGGGTCGGGGTGGGTGAACCGGCTCACCGCGCCCGCGCCAGCGTGACCCCGAAGAGCCCGTCCGGGTCGGTCCAGAACTCCGTCGTGACGAAGCCCGCCCTGGTCAACTCCCCGGCGATCCCCTCCGGGCGGAACTTCGCCGAGACCTCGGTGCGCAGCTCCTCCCCGGCGGCGAAGTCCACGGTCAGGTCCAGCACCCGGACCCGCATCGGCCGGGTCGCCCGCAACCGCATCTCGATCCACTCGTGGGTCGCGTCCCAGCGGGCCACGTGCGCGAACGCCTCCGGGTCGAAGTCGGCGCCCAACTCCCGATTGATCACCCGCAACACGTTGCGGTTGAACTCGGCGGTGACCCCGGCGGCGTCGTCGTACGCGGGCACGACCACCGACGGGTCCTTCACCAGGTCGGTCCCGAGCAGCAGCCAGTCCCCGACCTCCAGCGCGCCGCGCATCGCCGTCAGGAACTCGGCCCGCTCGGCGGGCAGCAGATTGCCGATGGTGCCGCCCAGGAACACCACCAACCGACGGCCGCCGGTGGGCAGCCGGTCCAGTTGCCGGGTGAAGTCACCCACGATGCCCCGGACCCGCAGGCGCGGATAGTCCGCGGCGATCTGGGCCGTGGAACTCGACAGCGCGCTCACCGACACGTCGAGCGGAACGAACGTGCCCAACCCGCCGCGCCGGCTGAAGGCGTCCAGCAGCAGCCGGGTCTTCTCCGACGAGCCGGAACCCAACTCGATGAGGGTCTTGGCCCCGGTCAACGCCGCGATGGCGGGAGCACGCGCGGCCAGCACCGCCCGCTCGGCCCGGGTCGGGTAGTACTCGGGCAACCGGGTGATCTCCTCGAACAACTCGCTGCCCCGGGCGTCGTAGAACCACTTCGGCGGCAGCCACTTCTGCTCGGCGCTCAGCCCGGCCCGGACGTCGTCGCGCAGGCCGCGCTCCAGGTCGCCCTCTTCGAGGTAGATCTCCAGCGGTTCCGCGGTCATCGATTCGCCTCTCTGCTCGAACAACGGTTGGTGCCCCGACCGGTGCGGCTCACCGGATCGGCAACGGGCGTACCCGCACCTCGTCCGCGCTGGCCAGGACCAGGTGCCCCTCCGGCACCTCCCGCCACCCCGGGTCGTCGTCGTGCGGCTCGGAGGCGAGCAGCACCGAACCCGGCGTCGCACGGACCGACAACGCGTGCCCGACCACGCTGGCGACCGCCCGGCGGCCGTCGGTGAGCAGCAGGTTGAGCCGCGACCCCGGGGCCGCCGCGGCCACGTCCGCCACCGTCCGCCCGACCGCCTCCGCCGGATCCTCGCCGGCGCGCAGCCGATGCCGCACCAGCGCCCAGAGCAACGCCGAGTCGGTGGCGGCGTCCAGGGTGAGCAGGTCACGCACCGGCAGCCCGGCGGCGAGCGGCACCACCGCGTCCGGCCAGCCGCGGACCACGCCGTTGTGGCTGAACAACCACCGCCCCTCGGCGAACGGCGCGGCGGCGTTGTCGAGCACCGCCATCCCGACGGTGGCCGAACGCACCGCCGCCAGCAACGCGCCGGTGCTTGTCACCGCCGCGAGCTGGGCGATTGTCGGATCGCTCCAGATCGGCTGCGCCCGTCGGTAACGCACCGGCGCACCGTCGCCCGGATACCAGCCGACCCCGAATCCGTCGGCGTTGATGGTGCCGCCGCCGCGCATGTCCCGGGGCGCCCAGGACTGCCGCACCAGCGAGTGCGCCGGGTCGAACAACACCTCGGCCAGGGTCACCGGCGGCCCCAGGTAGGCCAGGTGGCGACACATCAGCACACCGTCCGCGGCGGGCCGCCGCACGCGCGGTGGATCACTGGTACGACTCGTCGGGCCGGACGTCGCGGGCGCAGCGGAAACCACTGAAGATCTGCCGGCGGATCGGATAGTCCCAGTTGCGGAAGGTGCCGCGACAGGCCGAACGGTCGGTGCCGAACGAGCCGCCGCGCAGCACCCGGTAGTCGTCGCCGAAGAAGACCTCCGAGTATTCGCGGTAGGGAAACGCGGTGAAGCCGGGATGCCCGTCGAACGTGCTCGCGGTCCACTCCCAGACGTCACCGATGAGCTGGTGCACACCCAACGGCGAGGCGCCACCCGGGTACGCGCCCACCGGCGCCGGCCGCAGATGACGTTGGTCGAGGTTGGCGTGTGCCTCGGTCGGGTCGTCGTCCCCCCAGGGGTACCGGCGGGACCGCCCGGTCGCCGGGTCCCACCGGGCCGCCTTCTCCCACTCCGCCTCGGTCGGCAGCCGCTTGCCGGCCCACGCCGCGTACGCCTGCGCCTCGTACCAGCACACGTGCACCACCGGCTCGTCGGCGCGGACCCGACTCCACCGGCCGAAGCGCCGGTACGACCATCCGTCACCGTCGCGGCGCCAGTGCATCGGCGCGCTGAGCTGCTCCTGGACCCGGTGGGCCCAGCCCGCCGCGCTCCACCACCGCCGATCGGTGTAGCCACCGTCGGCGATGAAGGCCGCGTACTGCCCGTTGGTGACCGGAGCGGCGTCGATGGCGTACGCCGGCAGGTCGACGCGGTGCGCCGGGCGCTCGTTGTCCAGCGCCCACGGGTCGGTGTCGGTGCCCATGGTGAACTCGCCGGCCGGCACCAGTACCTCCCCACCAACCCGGGCGGAGGGCTCGGGCGGCGGCGGGGCGTGCAGCACCGCCGCCCCCGACCGGAGCTGGTGGGTGGCGAGCATGGTCTCGTCGTGCTGCTGCTCGTGCTGCACGATCATGCCGAAGGCGAACCCGTCGGCGACGAGCGGCCGCTCGGTGAACGCCACCCGGTCGAGCAGGTCGTGCACCTTGTCCCGGACGGTGTGCAGGTAGGCGCGCGCCTCGGCGGGCGGCAGCAGCGGCAGCGCGGGACGGTCCCGGCGGGGCTGCTTGAACGCGTCGTACAGCTCGTCGATGTCGCGGCGGACCGGCTCGCGGCCCCCGACGTCGCGCACCAGCCACAGCTCCTCCTGGTTGCCCACGTGGGCGAGGTCCCAGACCAGCGGCGACATCAGCGGTGAGTGTTGGCGCAGCAGATCCTCGTCGTCGACCACCTCGGTGAGCAGCGTCGTGCGGGCTCGGGCCCGCGCCAACTCCCCCGCGATCCGGTCGCGCAACCGCTCCCCGTCGGTGTGTCCCGTCGTGCTCGCGCTCACCTGTCCCACCCTCCCGTCGCGGCGGTCAACCGCCGTCGTACTCCGTGCTGGATCTCGTCGTGGATGCCCGCCGGCAGGTCCAGCCGGGGCAGCGTGCGCAGGGCCAGGTCGAGCAGCGCCGCCGCGGCGGCGGCCAGCGCGGCGTCGGCCAGGCCGTGCCGGGCGGCGGCCGACCAGCGGTGCGCCACCGGCGCGGCCAGCGCGTGCGCCGCGCGCACGGTGCCCGGATCGGTGAAGAGGGCGGTCAACACCGCCAGCGGGAGCCGCCAGTCCCCCTCGGGCTGGGCGTCCAGGTAGCGCAGCTCCAGGTAGCCGCGCGGGCGCACGGGCGGAAAGAGGGTGCTGACGTGGTAGTCGAGGTCGTCGGTGGTGGGCGGTCGGGGCAACGCGCCGTCGAGCCAGTCGGCGAAGGTCACGCCGGGTGGCGCGGTCCAGTCCGTGCCGTGCCGGCGCAGACAGAGCAGGGGCGCGGCCAGCACGTACCGGACCCAGGCGGCGGTCGGGTCCTCGGCGACGCGGCCGGGCGTCCAGACCGGGCGGGTGCGGGCCGGGTCGATGGCCAGCCAGGCGGCCATCCGCGCGGAAGCCCATCCGGTGCGCCGACCGGCGTGCCGGTTGGCCGACGCGAACACCGCGAGCAGTGGCGGCCCGACCGCGTGGGCGGCCGCCCAGCGCGCCGCGACCTGGTCTGGCTCACCGGCGTCGAGGCAGACCTGCAGCCCGGCGGTGCTGTACATCATGGTGCGGCCGGCTGCGCCGTGCCTGTCGAAGGCGCCGCGCATCGCGCGGTAGCGGGGAGTTTCCAGCACCGGGCGGGGCCGTCGGTGTGGGTCGATGCCGCTGCGGCCGAGGACCAGCCCGGCGGCGGCCAGCAGGTCGGTGACCTGGGCGATGTCGGCCTCGGTGGCCTGGATCAGGGCGGTGACCGAGGGGCGGGGCGGGGTGGAGATCTCCACCTGGCCGCCCGGCTCGAGGGTGACCAGGCCGCCGTGTCGCAGCGGCTCGGCCGGGCTGGCGGGATCAAGCGTGGCGGGACTGTGCCGCCCCAGCGCCGCCCGTAGCCGCGCCGGGTCGACGGGGCGGGCGGGATCGGCGGCGTCGTGCACGGTCCATTCCAGTTCGACGCCGGTGAGTGTGGGTGGACCGGTCTTGAAGCAGATCCGGGCGAGGTGCCGGCCCGCGGCACCGGACTCGCGCAGGATGGCGCTGCGGTCCAACTCGGGTGACGTCACCAACGGTCGGGACCCCTCTCCGTGTGCCGACTCCGGGACACGGTGCCACCGTAAACCCACCCACCGACACCGTCGGGGCGAGCACAGCGCCACCCACCTCTGTCTAACAGACGAATTTCCCGCGCAGGGCGGAACGGAAACGCGCCGACCGCCGGCCGTTCACCGGGGGGTGGGGTGGCCCGCCGACGGAGGTGGCGCCTTGGGCTTCGCCGGCTCGGACGGCTTGGGTTCGGGCGCCAACCGCTGGCAGTACGCCGCGACCTCGGCGACACCGCCGGCGGCGGCGACCAACCTCTCGAAGGCCGGCGTCCGCAGCGCCTGCTCCCGTTGTTCGGGCCTCTTGGCCTGCCAGGCGCGGCACAGGCGGTGCTGCTGCTCGACGGGCGGGCCAGGGGTCGACGGCGGGCCGGGCACCGGCGGGCCCGGCAGGCTGGGCGACGGTTGGCCCGGCGACGGCGGGCCGGGCGGCGCCGACCGACCGTGCTCGCCGGACGTGGGTGCGGGCCTCTCCGGGCTCGACGACGTCCGCGACGGCACGGGTGCGACCGGCTCCGGCGCCCGGTCCCGGGTGACCGCGGCGAAGGCGGCGCCGGCCGTGGCGGTGGCCGCGACCGCGCCGATCCAGGCCACCGCGCCGGTGGTCAGGCGGCGACGGCCGGGCCGGTGGGGCACGGACGGCGCCGGGTTGGCCCGGGCGGCCCGGAACGCGGCCAGCGCGGCCTCCTCGCCGGCCAACTCGCCGGGACGGGCCGGAGCGGCGGCCGCGGCGAGCAAGCCGGCCACCAGGTCCGCCGCGGGTACGGGGGCCTTCTCCGACGTGGCGCCCACGTCGGCGCGGGCCGAGTCGAGCAGCCGTTCGGTGTCGGCGTGGTCGACGCGCCGGAACGGGTTCATCCAGGATCCCCTCACGTCAGCCGTCCGCCGGCTCGGCGTGCGGTGCCCGCAGGGAGGGGGTGCCGCCCGTGCGTGGTTGCGGCACCCCGTCGACCTCGACGGACGGCTCGGCCTCGCGCTGCCGCTCCAGCACGGCCGCGAGCCGTCGCAGACCGCGGTGGGCGGCGGTCCGGACGGCACCGGCACGCCGGCCCAGCACCCGGCCGGCGGAGCCCGCGTCCAGCCCGATCACGGCCCTCAGCAGGACTGCTTCGGCTTCGCGGGGAGGCAGGGTGGCGATCAGTGCCAGGGCGGACTCGGTGCCGATCGTCTCGCTGGCGCCCTCGGCGGTGTCGGCCTCGCTGGCGAGGTCGACGAGCGCGTGCACCGGGACCGGCAGGGACGGTCGGCGGCGCAGCCGGCGCAAATGGTCCATCGCCCGGTTGCGGGCGATGGTGACGGTCCAGGCGCGGAACTCGCCACCGGTGAAGGTGGGCAGGTCGCGGGAGATCTGCAGCCAGGTCTCCGAGGCTACGTCCTCCGCGTCCGGGCCGACCAGCGCGGTCAGATAGCGCAGCAGACCCGGCTGGAGGCTGCGGTAGAGCAGGCGGAAGGCGTCCTCGTCCCCCGCCTGCGCCGCGCTGACCGCCTGCGACAGCTCGCCGGTCATCGGCGGCCCGTGGCTTGCCTGGCTCGTGCCGCGGTGCTCCGCCGCGGTGCGGCAGACCACGCGGTACGCATCGTCCGCCCGCTCAACACCCGCCCCCGCACCGCCCTCCGCCGATCTGATCGCACCCGTGACCGAGGTCGTCGGGCCGGGGTGTCTGGTGGGCCGATGCCAGGGTCGTCGGCTCGGCACGCCGACGGTCGAGATGACCGGGGCGGCCCGAGCCGGGCTAACGCTAGGACGGGGCCAACGCCCCGGCAACCCGGCACGTTGTCACGGAAGAGTGACAATTATCAACTCCGCCGGCCGGCGTGTCGTCGTCACTGCCCGTGACCAGATGGCGCAAACCAGGCTGCGGTACGCCTTTCGGCAAGCGTCGGGCGCCAGCACGCCGAAATATGTCACTTTTCGTCACCAGACGTTGTCGCACCGTCACAGGGATGCGGTGTCCACACAGGTCAGCCGGACGCGCCGCCGATGTCACTCGTTCGGCGGACGGCCCGTGTCACGCTCCCGCGCGCCACTCTGGGTACGGTATTGCGGTGTTGTCATCGGAGGTCGTGCTCAGCGGTCGGTACCGCCTGGACGAACGTGTCGCCACGGGCGGCATGGGCGACGTCTGGCTTGCCGCGGACCTGATCCTCGGCCGGCAGGTCGCGGTCAAGGTGCTGCTGCCGACACTGGTCTCCGACCCCGACTTCATCGCCCGGTTCCGGGCCGAGGCCCGGATCATGGCGGCGCTGCGGCACCCCGGCATCGTGCAGGTCTTCGACTGCGGCGCGGACGACCTGCCCGACGGTGCCGGGCGGGCGGACTACCTGGTCATGGAGTTCGTGGCCGGCGAGCCGTTGTCCAAGCGGATCGAGACGGCCGGCCGGCTCGACGTGGCCGAGACGATGTCGATCGTGGCCCAGGCGGCCGCGGCGCTGAACGCGGCGCACCGCGGCGGCATCGTGCACCGCGACGTCAAGCCCAGCAATCTGCTGGTGCTCGAGGACGGCACTGTCGTCCTTGTCGACTTCGGCGTGGCGCGTTCGCTCGACATCACCAGCATCACCAGCACCAACGCGGTGCCCGGCACCGCTCTCTACATGGCCCCCGAGCAGGCCGCCGGCCGCCCGGTGAGCGGTGCCACCGACATCTACGCGCTGGGCGCGGTGACCTACTGCTGCCTCACCGGCAGTCCGCCGTTCACCGGTGACAACCCGCTCCAGGTTGCCGTCCGACACCTCGACGACGAGCCGCCGGAGCTGCCGCACGACATTCCGGAGGCGGTCCGCGCCCTGGTGTCCCGGGCCCTGGCGAAGGACCCGCTGGACCGCTTCAGCAGCGGCGCGGCGATGGCCGAGGCCGCCCGGACCGCGGTCACCGGCGGCGAGCCGCCGACCGCGATGGCGTCGGCCGTTCCGCTGCGCGACGCCGGGCCGGGCACCCGCACCGACGTGCCGGCCGGCGCGGCGGTGGCCGGTGGGGGCCAGGACGGGCGGCGACGGCGGGGTCCGCTTGTCGGCGCGGCGGTGGCCGTGCTTGTCGCGCTCATCGGGCTCGGGGTGGCACTGGGCACGACGCGCAGGGCCAGCGAGGACCCGGCGGTCAAGCTGCCGACCAGCTCGCCGACGGCGGCGCCGAGCGGCCCGTTGGACCTGCCAGCGGGCAACGAGCAGATCGCCACCGGTGGCCCGACGCGGCCCGACCGGCCGGTGGCACCCGGCAACTCCCCGTCGGCGTCGATCTCCGCCCCGCCGAGCACGCAACCCAGCCAGACGACCAGCCCGCCGACGCCGACGGGGACACCGGCGGCGACCACCCCGCCGACCACCAGCCCGCCGAGCGACCCGACGACCCCGCCGTCGCTGCCCCCGTCGAACGTGCCGGAGAGCCCGTCGACCGGTCCGGAGGTACCGGCGGGCAACTGAGCGCGCCGGTTTCATCCAGCGCGGATAGTCCCACCAGCACCGATATCCCCAAAACGGACTTGCGTCGTCGAACACCCCTCTAGGCTCCTCAGCAGGTCATTTCCACCTACTGCCGCGGGAGCCTCGGTGAACGCTGAAAAGCTGGTCGTGATCGGTCAGGGATACGTCGGGCTGCCGCTGGCCATGCGCGCGGTGGAGGCGGGGCTGGACGTCGTCGGCCTCGACGTCGACGCCGACCGGGTGAAGCGTCTCGCCTCCGGCGAGTCGTTCGTCGAGGACATCCCGACCGACCGGCTGGGCCGCGCGTTGGGTAGCGGCCGGTACCACCCCAGCACGGAGTACACCGACGCCGAAGGCTTCGACATCTGTGTCATCACCGTGCCGACCCCACTGCGCGACGGCACCCCCGACCTGAGCTTCGTCGAGCAGGCCGGTGTGGGCATCGGCCCGTACGTCCGCCCGGGGTGCACGGTGATCCTGGAGTCGACCACCTACCCGGGCACCACGGAGGAGTTGCTGCGCCCCCTGTTGGAGTCGGCAAGTGGGCTGCGCAGCCCCGGGGACTTCCACCTCGGCTACAGCCCGGAGCGGATCGACCCGGGCAACCCGACGTGGCGGTTGGAGAACACGCCGAAGGTGGTCTCCGGCGTGGACGCGGCGTCGCTGGCCAGGGTGGACGAGTTCTACAAGCGCCTCGTGGAACGTACCGTGCCGGTGGGTTCGACCCAGGTGGCCGAGCTGACCAAGCTGATCGAGAACACCTTCCGGCAGGTCAACATCGCACTGATCAACGAGCTGACCATGCTCTCGCACCACCTCGACATCGACGTCTGGCAGGCGATCGACGCCGCCGAGACCAAACCGTTCGGGTTCATGCCGTTCCGGCCCGGGCCCGGAGTCGGCGGGCACTGCCTGCCGATCGACCCGTGTTACCTGTCCTGGCAGGTCAAACGTCGCCTCGGCCGGCAGTTCCGGTTCATCGAGCTGGCCAACGACATCAACCACGAGATGCCCGAGCACGTCGCGCAGCGGATCATGGCGGGCCTGAACCGGGACGGTCGGGCCGTCAGCGGCGCCCGGCTGCTGCTGCTCGGTCTGGCGTACAAGAAGAACACCGGCGACATGCGCGATTCCCCCGCGGTCGACGTGGCCCTCCGGCTGCGGGAGCTGGGCGCCGAGGTGCACGCGGTCGAGCCGTACGCCGAGGCGCACCACATCCCGGCGGGGGTCACCGTGGTCGGGCTCACCGAGCACGAGGTCCGCGCCGCCGACGCGGTGGTGGTGGTCACCGACCACGACAGCTTCGACTACGACCTGGTGGTCCAGCACGCGCGCTACGTCTTCGACACCCGCAACCGGTGCGTCGGCCCGATGGTCGAGCGCCTGTAGACCCGGCACCGCTGGCCGGTCCCGCCGCCGGGAAAGACGGCGGGGCCGGCCGGCGGATGTCCGTTCCCGCCTCCGGGGGCGCGGCAGAGTCGGTGTGGTCGGCCGGCCACACCGACCGGCGGCACAGTCGGCGAGGCCGGCAGAGTCGGTCACTGGTCGGCGAGCGCCTCGACGACCGGGCGGGACAGCGCCCGGCGGGCCGGCAGGACCGAGGCCAGCAGGGCGGCCAGCACCGCGACGCCGAGGATCAGCCCGAGCTGGCCGAGCGGCAGCACCAGGTGGAAGTCCCCGCCGAGGCGGGTCAGCAGGGCCATCGCCGAGGCGCTGACGCCGGTGCCCAGCCCGATACCGAGCACCGCACCGACGAGCGCCATCAGCACCGCCTCGACGGCGAGCACCGCCCGCATGCGTCCCCGGGTGAGCCCGACCGCCCGCAGCACGGCGTTCTCCCTGGTCCGCTCGACCACCGACAGGCTCAGCGTGTTGGCCACGCCGACCAGGGCGATCACCACGGCGAGGCCGAGCAGCGCGGTGACGAAGGCGAGCAGCATGTCCACCGTGCCGGTGAGCATCTTCTTGTACGCGCCCTGGTCCATCAGGTTCACCGTCGGGTAGCGGGCCAGCACCGCCTCGATGGCGTCCCGGGCCTGCTCGGCGCTCACCCCGGCGGCGGGGTCGATCTCGGCCAGGAAGCCCCGCTGACCGGGGAAGAGCGCGGCGAAGTCCGCGTCGGCCATGTCGATGACGTGACCCGCGGGCGCGCCGTCGGCGGGCGTGTCGTCGGTGACCACCGCCGCCACCCGGAACGACCGCTGCGCGACGGTCACCGGGGAGCCGACCCGCAGGCCGCGTGCCTGCGCCAACTCCCGGTGCACGAGCACCTGCCCGGGCCCGACCCGGGTGGCGTCGCCGGCCAGCACCCCGCCCAGTGTGCGGCTGACCAGCGCCGGGTGGGCCGCCCGGATCTCGACGTCGGCGACGACCGTGTGGCGCTGCTCGTGCACGACCCCCAACTCGGGGCGGGCGGCCAGCTCGCCGGTGAGCGCGGCAGGCAGGTCCTGACCGATTCCGCTGACCACGAAGTCCGTCCCGATCTGGGCGTCCACGCTGCGCTCGATGCCGTCCTTGGTGCTGCGCGCGCCGACCATGAAGGCCGACACCAGTCCGATCCCGATCACCAGGGCGGTGGCGGTCGCGGCGACCCGCCGCGGATTGCGGACCGTGTTGGCCACCGCCAGCGCACCGACCGCCCCGAGGACACGACGGGCCGGCCAACCGAACACCTGGGCCAGCGCCGGGACGAGCACCGGCCCGAACAGCACGATCCCGAAGAAGGTGAGCACCCCGCCCGCCGCCACGAGCACCAACTGGCGGGCGCTGGCGGCGCCGGCCAGCGCGGCCACACCGACGCCCAGCAGCACCGCGCCGAAGGCCAACCGAAGCCGACCGGCGCCCCGGCTCGGCTGCACCGCCGCGTCGGTGAGCGCGGCCACCGGCGCGATCCGGGTGCCCCGCCAGGCCGGCAGCAGGGCGGCGCACACGGTGAGCCCGGTGCCCAGCACCAGGCCGGTCAGCACCGTCGAACCGGTCACGGTGAGGCCACCGGCGCCCAGCACGTCCAGTTGGGACATCAGCAGCCGCAGCCCGCCGGCGAGGGCCACCCCGAGCAGCACCCCGAACGCGGAGGCGACCAACCCGAGCACCGCGGACTCCAACAGGGCGGACCGGAAGACCTGCCCCCGGGTGGCGCCGATCAGGCGCAGCAGCGCGGTACGCCGGGTGCGCTGTGCCAGCACGATCGCGAAGGTGTTGGCGATCACGAAGCCGGCCACCACCACGGCGACCGCCACGAAGATCAACAGCAGCATCCGGAACTGGTCCGCGTTGCGGACCGCCTCCTCGACCGCCTCGTCGAGGATCCGCTGACGACTCTTGACCGTGGCTTCGCCGCCGGCCACGGCACGCACCCGCTCGGTCACCGCCGCGACGGAGACGCCCGGTCGGGCCGCCACCATGATGCGGCCGTAACCCCGCTGGCCGGTGAGGGCCAACGCGTCCGGCCCGACCAGGCCGACGAACGGGCCGCCGACGTCGCGGACGGTGCCGGCCACGTCGACAGTGCCCACCAGGGTGTACGGGCGGGCCGCGCCGCCACTGCCGCCGACGCGGACCTCGGCGCCGAGGGCGAAGCCCTCCTCGGCCGCCGTCGGCGCGTCGAGCACCACCTCCCCGGCCCGGTCGGGCAGTCGGCCGGCGACCACGTCGTACGAGCGCAGCGCCTGCTCGGTGGGGATGGCCACGAGCATGGTGAAGCCGAGCACCGGACGGCCGTCGGAGCCGAGGACCCCGGCGGTGTTTGTCAGCTCGCCGGCGGCGGCGGCCACCCCGTCGACCGCACGCACCCGGTCGACGAGGGCCGGGGGCAGCAACTCCTGGCCGGCCGAGTAGACACCCAGGTCGGTGTGCCGGTCGAAGGTGCCGGCCCGCTCGTACGCCCCGGCGCGCATCCCGTCGACGAAGATCATCGTGCCGGCGACGAACGCGACACCGAGCACGACGGCCAGCGCGGAGAGCAGCATGCGCAGCGCCTCGGCACGCAACGAGCGCAGGGTCAGGCGGATCATGCGGGGCTCCCGGTGCAGGTGCGGATCGGACCCCTCCGACGCTATGGCCGGAGGCGGTGGGTTGATCTCCACCTGCGCGCTCGACCTGCGTGCGTCCCGGGTCGCGGTGTGCCCGCCGCCCCCTACGACCCAGGTCGTACGCGGCGTCATCCGCCGGGTGTCACCAGCCCGCTCTCGTACGCCAGGACCACCGCCTGGACCCGGTCGCGCAACTGGAGCTTCGCCAGGATGCGACCGACGTGGGTCTTCACCGTCGCCTCGGCCACGTGCACGCGGGCGGCGATCTCCGCGTTGGACAGGCCCTGTGCGACAAGCAGCAGCACCTCCCGCTCCCGTTCGGTGAGCTGCGTGAGGCGTGGGTCCGCGCTCGGGGCCGCGCCGAGTTGCCCGGCGAACCGGTCCAGCAGCCGTCTGGTGATCGACGGGGCCACCACCGAGTCACCCCGGGCCACCACCCGGATCGCGGCCAACAGCTCCTCCGGCGGGACGTTCTTGAGCAGGAACCCGCTCGCCCCGGCCTGGAGCGCGGCGAACGCGTCCGCCTCGGTGTCGAAGGTGGTCAGCACCAGCACCCGGGGCGGGCCCGCGGGCCGGTCGGCGCAGAGCCGCCGGGCCGCCTCCACCCCGTCCATGGTGGGCATCCGGATGTCCATCACGACCACGTCGGCCTCGGTGCGGGCGAGCACCCGCAGGGCGTCCGCGCCGTCGATCGCCTCACCGACCACCTCCAGGTCGGGCTGGGAGTCCAGCACCATCCGGAACCCGGCGCGGACCAGCGCCTGGTCGTCCACGATCACCACCCGGACCGTCATGCCGCGATCACCTCCGTTGCCGGCTCCGACGGTAGCGGTAGCCGGACGTCGAGCTGCCAGCCCCCGGCTGGCCGAGGGCCGGCGGTGAGGCTGCCGTCGTACACCGTCACCCGCTCCCGCATGCCGAGCAGACCGTGACCGCCGGACGGTGCCGGGCTGACCAGCGGGCGGCCCCTACCGTCGTCGCGCACCCGGACCTCGACGGCCTCGGCGGTGTGGGTCAGGGAAACCTCGACGACGGCGCCGACGCCGGCGTGCTTGAGCGCGTTGGTAAGCGCCTCCTGCACCACCCGGTAGACGGTCAGCTCCAACCCTGGAGGCAGGGCCGGCCGCTCGCCGGTGACGGTGCTGCGGATGTGCAGCCCGGCGTCACCGAAGCGGGCCAGCAGGTCGGGCAGCTCGGCCAGCGCCAGGCGCCGGTGCTCCGGGTCGGCGGCCGCCACGAGCCCGTCGCCGCCGGCCGGGCCGGCGTCGCGCAGGACGCCGACCAACCGGCGCATCTCCTCCAGCGCCGACCGGCCGGTGTCCGCGACCACCTTCACGGCGGTACGGGCCTGGGCGGGGTCACGGTCGAGCATGAACCGGGCGCCGTCGGCCTGGACGATCATCACCGCCAGGCTGTGGGCGACCACGTCGTGCAGCTCACGTGCGATCCGGGTGCGCTCCTCGGCGACCGCCGCCCGGGACTCGGCCTCCCGTTCACGTTCCAGGGTGGTGGCCCGTTCCTCCAGGCTGAGCACGTAGAGCCGGCGGGTCCGCACGTTCAGCGCGACCAACCACACCGCGCCGGTGACAAGCGCGTACCACAGCGCGGTCACCCACACGCTTATCACGCCCGGCGTCTGCACGGCGGCGAGCACCACCCCCACGGCGGCGGCCACACCGGCGAGCACCGCGGCGCGCAGCCGCTCGCCGTACTTCACCACGCTGTAGAGCGCGATCAGGACGGCGACGTCGAACGGCAGCGGCCCCCACTGGGCGATCACCTGCACGAGGCCGAGCGCGGCGATCACCACGGTCACCGCGCCCGGGTGCGCGCGGCGGAACAGCAGCGCCACCGCCATCCCCAGACAGACAAGCGCGGCGGCCCAACCACCCGCCAGGTTCGCCGCGCCGGCCAGCCCGATGAGGGCCACCACTGCGGAGACGGCCCCGTCGAAGGCGACGCCGCGCAGGGGGCGACCGAACACCGTACGTCTCACGGTCACCCAGCGTACGTGCCGGCAGAGGTGACCCTCGCGCCTCGGCCTGGGTCGACCGGGCCGGATCGTGCTCGATCCTGGCGGTCGGCCCGACCGACGCGGCTCAGCGGCCGAGGACCTCGCGCATCCGGTCGATCTCGACGGTCTGCTCGGTGGCGACCGAGGTGGCGAACTCGTTGAGCGTGAGGTCGGAACCGACAGTGAGCAGGTTGGTGGCCATCTCGATGGCACCCTCGTGATGCTCGGTCATCATCTTGACGAAGAGCCTGTCGAACTCGGCGCCACGACTGGCGGCGAGCTGCCGCATCGCCTCTGGCGACTGCATGCCGCGCATGGCGCCGTGGTCGTGCCCCTCGGCCTCCGCCGGAAGGCCGCGGGTCTGCAACCAGCCCCGCATCATGCCCATCTCCGGTCCCTGGCTGGCCCGGATGCGCTCGGCGAGGGCGCGGATGTCGGGGTCGGCAGCGCGGTCTCCGGCGAGTTCCGCCATCGCGAGCGCCTGCGCGTGGTGCGGGATCATCATCCGGACGAACAAGACGTCCAACGAGTTGTGCGGCGCGGGGCCGGCGTCGCGGACCTCGTGGGCCGCGCGGGTGGCCGCGGCCTCGCCTGGGCGGCCGGGCGCGATGACTGTCAGGTCGGTGGGGACCGGGCTGGCTGTCGGCGAGGCGGACGCGGGCGCGGACGCCGACTGGGCGGCGCCTGTCGCGGCGTCGCCCCCGGGGCGGCTCACGACGAAAGCCACAAGCGCGAGCATGAGCGCCAGTGTGACGATCGCCAGGGTTCGTGCGCGCCGATCGGTCATGGGCCACTCCCTGGAGTCGAGGTCATCGCGATGCTATCCATTGACACAGGCCCTTAGGTGTGACCCGCATCACATCGACGATCATCCCCGGGCGGTAAGGTGTCGACCATCGTCTCCCCCTTGCGAAGGGCCTCGCCGATGATCAGACTCCACATGCCACGGCCACGACACCTGCGCATCGTGGCGCTCGCCACGACCGGGCTTCTCGTCGCCAGCGCGCTCGTCGCCCCGGCCAGCAACGCCCAGGTGGCGCCACCGTCGGCGCCCACTGCCAACACGATCCCCGGCGTCGACGAAATCGTCAGCAGCCCCAACCTGCGTCAGATCGCCAACGTGCCGAAGGTCGCCCCACTGGACGCGACAAACAGCGACATCGCCTTCCAGGGCAAGTACGCGTACGCCGGCAACTACAACGGCTTCGTCATCTACGACATCTCGCGGCCCAGCGCCCCGACGGTCACGGCCCGGGTGCTCTGCCCGGGGTCGCAGAACGACATCTCCGTCCACGGCGACCTGCTGTTCCTCTCCACCGACTCCTCGCGCAGCGACGACTCCTGCAACAGCACCACGCAGGGGGCGGACGTGAAGGGGTCCTGGGAGGGCATCAAGGTCTTCGACATCAAGGACAAGGCCAACCCGCGGTACATCAAGTCCGTCGAGACGGCCTGCGGCTCGCACACCCACACCCTGGTGCCGGGCAAGGACCGCAAGGCCATCTACCTGTACGTCTCGTCGTACAGCCCGCGGGCCGAATTCCCGGACTGCCAGCCACCGCACGACTCCATCTCGATCATCAAGGTGCCGGTGAAGAAGCCCACCGACGCCGCCGTGGTCGCGACGCCGAACCTCTTCCCGGACGGCGGCTTCCCCGGCAGCGAGACCGGCTCGGCGACGACCGGTTGCCACGACATCACCGCCTACCCGTCGAAGGACCTGGCCGCCGGCGCCTGCATGGGTGACGGCATCCTGCTCGACATCAAGAACCGGGAGGCGCCCCGGGTCATCAACCGGGTCCGGGACACCGTCAACTTCGCGTTCTGGCACTCGGCCACCTTCAACAACTCGGGCACCAAGGTGGTCTTCACCGACGAGCTGGGTGGCGGCGGGGCGGCGACCTGCAACGCGGCCATCGGACCGAACCGGGGCGCGGACGCCATCTACGACATCGCCGGCCGCGGCAATGACCGGACGCTGACCTTCCGCAGCTACTACAAGATCCCCCGGGCCAACGCGGACACCGAGAACTGCGTGGCGCACAACGGCTCGCTGGTCCCGGTGCTCGGTCGGGACATCATGGTCCAGGCGTGGTACCAGGGCGGCATCTCGGTCTGGGACTTCACCGACTCGGCCAACCCGAAGGAGATCGCCTTCTGGGAGCGCGGCCCGCTCTCGGCCGACACGTTCGTCGGCGGTGGCACCTGGTCCGCGTACTACTACAACGGCCACATCTACTCCAACGACATGGTGAAGGGCCTGGACGTCCTGGAGCTGAACGACTGGCGGACCTGGACGGCCAAGCTGACCCGCTACAACGAGCTCAACGTGCAGACCCAGCCCAGCTACCTGGGCTGGTAGGCACCGCGCACCACACCGGGCCCGGTCCCCCACCTGCGGGGGCCGGGCTCGGCCACGCGGGTGTGACCCGTCACCCGGGCGGGGGTTGCCGGCCGACGGGGCGCCGGCTGTGCCACCGTGACCAGACGTGAAACTCGCAGCCCCGCCCGAGCCGTCCGTGCGCTGGCATCCCCACCCGCTCGACCTCGTGGCGGTCGTCCTGGCGGTGGCCGGCGCGGGCTGCGCGCTGAGCGGGCTGCTGCCCCGGGCGGAGACCACCGCCACCCTGCACCGGATCCTGCCGCTGCTGCTCTTCCTCGGCACCGTGATCGTGCTCGCCGAACTGACAGCGGTGGCCGGCGTCTTCGACGTGCTGGCCAGCCGACTGTCCATCGCCTCCCGGGGCAGGTGGGCGGCGCTGTTCCTGCTCTGCGGCGGCCTCGCCACGCTCACCACCCTCGTGCTCAACCTCGACACCACAGCCGTGCTGCTCACCCCGGTGCTGCTCGCGTTGGCCCGCAACCTGCGCGTCCCGGCCGGCCCGCTAGCCGTCACCACGGTCTGGCTGGCGAACACGGCCAGCCTGCTGCTGCCGGTGTCGAACCTGACAAACCTGCTGGCCGCCGACCGGGTCGGGTTGACCCCGTTGGCCTACGCCGAGCGGATGGCGCTGCCGCAACTCGCCGCGGTGGCGGTCACCATGGCGCTGCTCTGGTACGCGTGGTGGCGCCGGGATCGCCCGGCCGGCGGGCGTTTCGTACCGCCGGCCCCGCACGTGCCGGCGGACCCGGTGCTGCACCGCGTCGCGCTCGCCGGCTGCCTGCTCTTCGTCGCCGGCATCCTCGCCGGGGTCGAGATCGGTCTGGCCTCCGCCGTCGCGCTCGCGCTGGTGCTTGTCGGGTTCGTCGTCCGCTCCCCCGGCACGCTGCGCCTCCAGCTCGTGCCGGTGCGGCTGCTGCTCTTCGTCGTCGGCCTGTTCCTGGTGGTGCAGACCCTCGGTCAGCACGGGCTGGACGACCTGGTCGCCCGCCTGCTCGGCGCCGACGACGGGGCGCTCGGCGCGCTGCGGGCCGGCAGCACCGGCGCGTTGCTGGCGAACGGCGTGAACAACCTGCCGGCCTATCTGGCCGGCGAGGCGGTGCTGCCGACCACCGACCACACCCGCCTGCTGGCCCTGCTGATCGGCACCAACGTCGGCCCGCTGGCCGCCCCCTGGGCGTCGCTTGCCACCCTGCTGTGGTTCGAGCGGTGCCGGGCGGCCGGGGTGGCGGTGCCGTTGACCCGGTTCGTGCTGACCAGCACCCTGCTCGCGGTGACCGGCACGCTCGCCGCGGTCGGCGCGTTGCTGCTGGTGAGCTGAGGCCACTATTGAATGGTTCTCGCCCTGTTGCGGTGTATGACCCGCCGAGACGTGTTATCGGCCTGAAGGGCGGGATGACCGTTATGCTGGCTCAACACCGATACGAGTAGGAGAACCGATGACAGCGCACCGCGAGCTGGACCCGGCCCAGACAGCCCCCTCGGACTACCGCCCGCCGACGATCAAGCGACTGGGCACGCTCGCCGAGTTGACCAAGGGGGGCACCGTCGGTCCGGACGACGGCCTGGGTGGCGGCGGCGACGGTTCGCTCTGAACCGCCACCGCCCGCCACCGTGGGAGGGCCGCCGGTGCTCACGATCCGCCGGGCACAGCGTCGGTTCGGTCGTCGGGTGATCTTCACCGACCTGGACCTCGACGTCCCGGTCGGTGCCCGAGTGTTCCTGGGCGGCAACAACGGATCCGGCAAGACCACGCTGCTGCGGTGCCTGTCCGGCACGCTGACCCTCAGCGCCGGACAGGCCACCGTCGGCGGCCACCCGGTCGGCTCACTGCCCGCCCGACGCCTGACGGGTGTCTGCCTCACCCCGGAACAGGGCCTCTACGAGCAACTGTCGGCGCGGGAGAACGTGACACTCGTCGCCCGGCTCCGGCTGCCACGGCGAGCCGTCCGCGCGGCAGTCGCCCGGGTGGAAGCCGAACTGGACCTGGCCGGCTACGCCACCGTGCCCGTGCAACGGTGTTCGGCGGGAATGCGGGCCCGGGTCAGCATCGCGCGGGCCCTCGTCGCCGAACCCACGCTGCTGCTGCTCGACGAGCCGGGCCGCTCCCTCGACGAGACGTCGAGGCTGCTGCTGTGGCAGGCGCTCGACCGGCGGCCCGAGCTGAGCTGCGTGATCGCGTCGCACCTCGCCGACGACCGCGATCGGTGCCAGTCCGCCCTGACCCTCACGGCCACCCGATGACGACGCCGACCACGCCGACCGCCTCGGCCGCGACCACCAGCCGACCGGTCGGTCGTCCGGCCGCCAGCCCGGTCGCGATGATCCTCGCCCTGGTCCGCCGTGATCTCGGCGACCCCCGGCAGTTCCGGCTGCCGCTGCTGCTGGACCTCACCTTCGGGGTGGTGAACCTGGTCGTCTTCCTGTTCATCTCCCGGGTACTCACCCCGTCCTCGGGCACCGACCTCGCCCACTCGCCCAGCTACTTCGACTTCGTGGCGGTCGGCATCACCTTCCTGCTCGTCCTGCAGGCCGCCACCACGCAACTGACCGGCCGGGTGATCCGGGAACAACGCAGCGGGACGCTCGAGCTGCTGGCCGCCCAACCCGTGCCGGTCACCGCGCTGACCATCGGCACCGCCGGCTACCCGTTCCTGTTCGCCCTGCTGCGCTCCTGCGTCTACCTGACCATCCTCGGCACCGTGCTCGGCCTGCACACCGGCCGGGCCGACTGGTGGGGAGTGGCGGTGCTGCTGATCGCCGGCACCGCGTCGGTGCTCGGCATCGGCATCACACTCGCGGCGTTCACCGTCGCCGTCGGGCACGGCGACGCCGCCGCCCGGCTGGCCGTCGTCGGGCTCACCTTCGTGTCCGGCACGTACTTCCCGGTCTCCGAACTCCCCGGCCCCCTGCCGGAGCTGACCGCGGTGCTGCCCAGCCGGATCGCCCTGGACGGCCTGCGCGCGGCGCTGGCCGGCGGCGACTGGGCCTGGTCGGCCGGCGCGCTGCTCGGTGCCACCGCGCTCCTGCTACCGCTGTCGAGCTGGGCCTTCGCGGGAGCGCTGCGGGTCGCCGCCGGCCGCGGCGCCCTGAAACGCGATTGAGGTACGACATGCTCCGTCCGACACCGTTCGACCTCGCCACCGGAACGCTGCTCGGTGTCGCCGCGCCACGGCCGCGTCGGCCCGTGCCGACCGGCGTACCGGACCCGTTGGACGCGCTCGACGCCGCCGTGCTGGCCGGCCTGTCCCGCCCGCCGTGCGTGGTCAGTTTCTCGGGCGGGCTGGACTCGTCGCTGATCCTGGCGGTGGCCGTCCGGGCGGCCCGCCGCGAAGGGCTCCCGGACCCGGTCCCGGTGACCTGGCGGTTCACCGCGGCCCCCCGGGCCGACGAGTCGGACTGGCAGCAACGGGTGATCACGGCACTGGGAATCGGCGGGTCGTGGCAGATCCTGCGGGCCGATGACGATCTTGACCTGATCGGGCCGGTGGCCCGCCGGCTGCTGCACCGCCACGGGGTGGTCCATCCGGTCAACCTTCACCTGCACCTGCCCATCGCCGAGTTGGCCACCGGCGGCGCGCTGCTCACCGGTGCGGGCGGCGACCAGATCCTGGCCGGGTGGCGTCGCCCGCCGGCGACCTCGCTGCGCGGCCGGCTGTGGTGGCTGCGGCACACCGCGCGTACCCGGCAGGGGCCGGCGGAGGTGTTCCCCTGGCTGCGTGCGACGGTCGCCCGGGAGGCGCACCGCGCGCAACGCGCGGAGCAGCGTGCCGAGCCGCGCCGCCTGCGACAGCGGATCGCCTGGCACACCCGGCGGCGGGACCTGCGGATGACCTGCTCGGCGCTGGCCGCGTTGGCCGCCGAGCACCGGGCGATCGCGGTCCAGCCGCTGCTCGACGAGGCATTCCTGGCCGCGCTGGCGCTGCGGTACGGCGACCACCGCGGGATCGGCCGGGACCGGCTGCTCGCGGAGATCGTCCAGGGCGCCCTCCCGGCCGAGGTCACCGCCCCGCGCCGCAAGGCCCGCTTCCTCGAGGTGTTCTTCCGGACGCCGACCCGGGAGTTCGTCCGCTCCTGGGACGGCTCCGGCGCCGACGAGGAGTTGGTGGACGCCGAGGCTCTGCGGGCGCTCTGGTCGCAGTGGCCGATCCCCGGTGGCACCGCCAGCCTGGTCCAACAGCTCTGGCTGGCCGCCAACCCGCCCGACTCGGCCGGCCGGCCGGAGCGTTCCGACATCGACGTGGAGGTCAGGTCGTGACAGAGCAGGAGATCGTGCACCGGATCGACCCGGACCGGGTGGCCTGGCGGGTCGCCGGTGACGAGGTGGTCGTGCTGGACACCCGCAACTCGGTCTACTTCGGGTTGGACGCCACCGGCGCGCTGCTGTGGCGACGACTGGCGACCGGGGCCACCAGCACCGAGCTGGTCACGGCACTGGTGGAGACCGCCCCGGTGGACCGGGAGCGGGCCCGAGCCGACGTGGCGGCGTTCCTGGCGGACCTGCGCGGGCACGGGCTGCTGGTCGAGCGGCCCTGACCGACTCCGCCGGCCCGACGGACATCAGGTGATGCCGGACAGCTCGGCCCGCCAGCGCGGCCGGGTGGTGGTCAGGCGCGATCGCCGCGCCGGGCCGCGCGCACCTCACGCAGCGCGGCCGGGAGTCGTCCCGCGTTGCGGGCCAACCGGCTCAGGTATGCCAGCAGCAACCCGCCCGGGCCACGTCGGGCCAGCGGGCTGGCGTGCCGCATCGACGCCGGTGTCGGGAACAGTCGCGGGCCGAGGTGCCGCAGCCGGTCGGCCACACGTGGCAGTTCGGCGAGCTGCGCGATGGTCAGGGCGGCGGGCGAGGCGCGGTGGGCCCGCAGCCACAGCGCCGGCGTGCCCTGCCGGGGCAGGGCCAGCGTGCCGGCCAGGGCCGCGCCCGCCGTGGTCAGGCGCAGGCCGAGGGCGAACGACGGCAGTGCGCCGGTCCGGGCGGCGAGGTCGGCCGCCGACCGCCAGGTGTCGACGGGGAAGACCTCCAGCGCCCGCCGCAGGTCGGCTCGCGGCCGGTCGGAGCGACCCGGTGCGGCGGCGTGCAGGGCCACCAGCAGGGCGGTACCCGCGTCGTCCGGCACCGGCACCAGGCCGCCGGCAAGCCTGATCGGTTCGGCCGAGTGCCACAGCCCGGTCCACAGCGCCTCCGCATCGGCGACCCCGTGGAAACCGCGGTGCAGGTCGACGGTGAGCGCCAGCGGGCCGGGCAGCCGCCACGGGCGCTCGTACCAGTGCGACCGGTGGTCGGGCCGGCCCTCCGGGAGCGCGCTGGAACAGCCGAGGTCGGCAAGCGTCCGCTGCGCGAGGTCGAACGAGGCCGGCGCGACCAGCAGGTCGACGTCGGTGTAGACGCGGTGTCGCTGCTGGCCCAGCCGGCGGGCCAGCCCGGCCCCCTTGAGCAGGACGGCCTCCACGCCGTGGTCGGCAAGTGCGGCGGTGACGCGGGCCGCGGCCGTGTCGAGGCTCAGGCAGCGGACCGCCTCCGGCAGGGCGCTCACCGGGTCGCTCCCACGGCCGAGGTGGCTACGACGGTGTCGGCGAGCAGCCGGTGGGTGTCGTCGAGGGCGGCCCAGACGCGCGGTCGGGTCAGCTCCCACGCCGGCAGGGCGGCGAGCGACAGCAGCACGGCCGGATCGGAGGGCAACTGCCCGAACGACCGCTGGCTGGCGAGCCGGGCCAGCACTGTGACGCCGGGCAGCCGGGTCAGGGTCACCGCGGCACCCCAGCGCAGGAACAACCAACCGCCCAGGGGGACGCGGGGCGCGATCGGGGGCAGCCCCACCCGCAGGTGGTCGCCGGCCCGGACCGGTCGGGTGGGCAGGCCCGCGCCCGGCACCGGCTGCCGAAGGTCGACGCAGCGCGGGCCGGCGAAGGCGTCGGCGCCCTCGACGACCAGGATGTCGTCGGTCAGGATCGGCACCCCCCGCGCTGCCAGGGCGGTGAGCAGGCTGCTCTTGCCAGCGGTACGCGGGCCGAGCACCGCCCAGGCCCGGCCGGCGCTCACGAACGCGCCACTGTGGAACGTCTCCCGCCCCGCCCACCTGTTGACTGTCGTCGCCACCGGCGCGAGGTACGGGTGGGCCAGCACGTCCGGGGCGAGCGGCGGACCGTAGAAGGTGGCGGTGCCCCGCAGCCGGTCCACGGCGAGGGTGCGCCCGTCGGCGAGGATGCGGGTGCCCCGCCGGTCGTCCAGGGGCACCGGCGGTGGTGGCGGTACGTGCAGTTGGTCGACCCGGACGGCGGGCCAGTCGAGGGCCACGCCCTCGGCCGGGCGCAGCTCGGACACCCCGTCCAGGCCGTGGACCAGAAGCCCGTAGACGGCTCGGCCGGGTGTCGGCATGATCTCCCCGCTCATCGTCTGCTCAACGATCATGGGCAACGGCACGGTGCGGGTGGCGCTCATGGTGACACGCCACCCGCACCCCTATTCGCTGAGCGTCAGCGGATGGTGCCGCTGTCGACCCTCAACTTCTGCGACTCCCTGAGCCACTTGGCCTCCGCCGCGCGCTGCTTGGCCGCCTTGGCGCCCTTCGCCGACGCCGCCACCGTGGGGACCATTCCCCCGCCGATCGCGTCCACGTCGTACGCCACCCACCACGATCCGGGTGTGTCCACCGCGAAGGTCAACGCGACGTGCACCGACGCGCCCGGTGCCAGACCACCCAGGTCGAACGGGATCGTCAGGGTGGTGCCCAACCCACCACCCGGTGGGTTGGTCGCTGGCGAGTCCATGACCAGATTCCGGACCAGCAGCGTCCGGCCGTCACTGATGGTGATGGACGTCGTCGGGTTGGACGGGTTGACCAACCTCAGGTTGGAGTGCACCACGGGTGACGGTCCGCCGGGGTACGGCGCCCCGTTCTCCGCGCTCAGTGACGTGATCCGGACCCGGGCCTGGGTGATCGCGGCGCTGGACCGGTTGGTCAGGGTCCGCCGGATCACCAGGCTGTTCGCCGTGCGAATCCGGTTGGGGGCAGCCGACACGGCCACGTTCGGGTCGAACAACGTCGACTGGATCGAGGCGTTCTGCTGGTAGGTGCCGAGAGTGTTCTGCGGCGACGGGCTGCCGAGGGTGGACGGGACCCCGTTGATCGGGCCGAGCACGGTGGCGACCAGCCGGAAGTCGGCCTGGTTGTTGGCCGTGTCCTGGAGGTTGCTGGCGACCCGGAGCCGGTTCCAGGCGTGCGGGACGAACGGTGGCGCGTTGAAGGCGGGCAGTGGCGGGCCTTCGGAGAAGCCGGGTGTCGAGCCGGCCCGGTCGGTGACCGTGTTCGCCGCGTCCGGAGCAACAAGCCGTAGCCCGCCCTGGCCGAGGCTGGGGACGATGAGGTCGGGCTGGATGTTGAACAGGGAGTAGTTGGTCGCCGCGATCAGGAAGCCGCGTCGGGGACCCAGCGGCCGGGCGCTGCCCGGGATGGTGATGGACAGCCCACCCGGCGCCTCGACCTTGAAGCCGGCGATCGGCAGGTTGATCGCTGTGCTGTTGACGACCGAGACGAACTGGTCAGTGAGCCCGCTGATGCCGGACTGTGCGAACTGGTCGATGACCACCTGGCGGGGCAGCGCCGAGACCTCGATCGCAACCTCGTTGGACACCGCCTCACCCAACGGCCCGGTCCCGTCGTACTGGGCCCGGAACTGGTTGTGCCCGAACGCCGGTACGTAGATCTCGAAGTTGGCCACGTTGAGGGCCAGCGGGAAGGTGCCGAGCGGGGTCTCCACCCCGTTGGGCAACTCGTCGATGAGGGTGACGCTACCCTCGGCGACGCCGGGGCCGACGATGACCTGGAACTGCACCGCCGTGCCGAAGGTGGTGGCGTTCGTGGACGCGGTAAGTGTGGCCACGCTCTCGGCCTGGATGAGGATGCGGATGGCGCGGGTGGCGCTGCGGCCGTTGGCGTCGGTCACCTTCACCGTCGCCGGGTAGGCGCCGACCGCGGTCGGTCGGCCGGACAGCAGGCCGGAAGCCGCGTCGAGGGTCAAGCCGGGCGGCAGCGAGCCGGCGGACAGCCCCCAGGTGAACGGCGCCGTGCCACCCACCACGTTGAGCTGTTCGGCGTACGGCGCGTCGACCTCACCGAGGGGCGGGGCCGGGAAGGTCAGTGTCGGTGCCAGGTTGACCACCAGCACGATCAGTCGGGTGCCGGTCTGACCGTTCGCGTCGACGACCCTGATCACCACCGGGTATTCCCCGGGGGTGGTCGGCACGCCCGAGATGCCGTTGGTCTGCGGGTTGAGCAGCATCCCCGGTGGCAGTGTGCCCGAGGCGACCGACCAGGTGAACGGGGGCACACCGTGGGTGATGTTCAGGGTGGCCACGTAGGCGATGCCCACGGTCGCCTCGGTCGGGTGGTCGAACAGCAGCGTCGGCGAGACGTTCGCGATCACCTGGTCGGACAGCGGCGAGTCGGGGCCGGTGCCCTCGGCGGTGCGGGAGGCCACCGTGAACCGGTAGGGGGTGGTGGGAACCAGCCCGGTCACGGTGTTGGTGGTGGACGGTCCGAAGGTCTGGGCGGGCTGGCGCACGCCATTCACCCAGGGGGTGACGATGTAGTTGGTGATCGGTGAGCCGCCGGTGGAACCGGGGGTCCAGCTCACCAGCGCCGTGGCGGTGTCGGCGGTGACCGCGACGATTGTCGGCGCACCGGGTAGCGCCATGATCTTGGCACCAGCGGAGGGCTTGCTGGCCGGGCCGACGCCCTCCGCGTTCTTCGCGGCGACCGTGAAGGTGTAGGTGGCCCTGGCGGTCAGACCCTCGATCTTCTGGGTGGTCTTCGACTCGTCGAAGGCGACAGTCTTCGCCTTCTTGCCGTTGCGGTACGCGGTGACCACGTACCCGCTGAGGGCCGACCCGCCGTCAGCCGGCGCCTTCCAGTTCACCGTCGCCGTCCCGGCACGCCAGGACGCGGTGGGCCGAGCCGGGGCGGCCGGTGGTTGCGCCGGGGCGGCCAGCTCGGCGATTCGCTGCGCGGTGACGGCCGGCGCCGCCACCGGCGCGGACGCGGGTGTGGGGGTGCGACTCGGTGCGCGAGCCGAGGCCGCCGTGGGGGCGACGAGCAGACTGACGATCAGCGCCAGGATTGCGGCGCATGCCGTGACGGCCCGTGGACGGGCACGGAGCACTGGGGACATGAAAATTTTCTCCCTCTCCCGGGGATGAGGGCCACCGCGAACGGGGGAAGGAGGCAGGCGACCGGCTGATGGTCCTCGGCGGCCACGCGCCTGCTACCCCCGGCCGCAGGGCGACTGGCGGAAATCCGACCGTCACTCACGGAATGATTTTCGCGTATTGAGTGACTGATCTCTATTCACTCCTACCAGTTTTCCCAGGTCAGGCCACATTAGGGTGAGGAAAGTGTCCAGCCGTGGGCGGAGGCTGTCCGAATTGCGACTGCCGTCGCGTCCTTTCCACGGCGGACGCGACGGCAGGGCCGCGTCAGTCCCGGCGCACCGCGAGCTGAAGCTCGGTGACGCCCTGCTCCGGTTGGTCCGGGCTGTAGTCCAGGTACACCTCGCGGGCGAAGCCGTCGGCGCGGTAGCCGTTGTCGTCGATCCAGCGCGCGAGCACCTGCATGCTCTGGTCGGCGTCGTCCATCGCGCCGTGATGGACGATCGTCGCGGCGGCGCCCAGGGCGGGCAGGTCGCGTACCTCGACATCGGCAACTGTCGCCGCGCCGACGGTCACCCCGGCGTGCACCAGCACCGCGTCGCCGTCGGGGGCCGGCTCGTACCAGGCGATTGCCGGCCCCGTCGGGGTGATCCCGGCGTCGGCCAGCCGGCGGAACAACTCCGGGTAGAGCGG
Source organism: Micromonospora sp. NPDC023888 (assembly GCF_040639415.1). Classification (NCBI taxonomy): domain Bacteria; kingdom Bacillati; phylum Actinomycetota; class Actinomycetes; order Micromonosporales; family Micromonosporaceae; genus Micromonospora; species Micromonospora sp. NPDC023888. Next base: position 44,534 of record NZ_JBEZZW010000019.1, read on the forward strand.
CCCGATCACCGGGCCGATGTCCTGGCTCTGGTAGCTCGGCGCGAGCGCGGTCAGCTCCGCGACGCGCACCGGTGCGATCTCCTTCAGGACGACGTCCTGCGTACTCATCGTGCCCTCCGACTCGATCATCCGGAGCCTCGCCTCGACCGCGGCCAGCCGGGCAGTGTCCGCAGCCAGTTGATCTTCCAACTGGGTACGCCGCAGCCGCAGCATGCCGCGCAGCTCGACCACGTCGACGGCGTCGTCGACGATGACCCGCACCTGCTCGAGGGTGAGGCCCAGTTCCTTCAGGGCGATCACCCGGTTGAGCCGGCGAAGCTGGTCCGCGCGGTAGAACCGGTATCCGGTGTGCCTGTCGACGGCGGCCGGGCGCAGCAGCCCGATGCTGTCGTAGTGGCGCAGCATCCGCACCGACACCCGGCCCAGTCGGGCGAAGTCTCCGATGGTGAACATGGTCCCCTCACGCTCGTCCCTGACACGGTGTCAGAGTCAAGCGTGGGGTCAACCGACCGACGAGCGGCGGGCCGGGCGCGGGCCGACCAACCGGCGGACCATCGGTGCGGCGTTCCACCTGGCGGCGCCGACCAGGTCGCGGGCGTGCTCCAGGACTGTGTAGTCGGGCCGGTCGAGCCCGTCGGCGATGGCCCGGTCGAGGTCATTGCCACACCGGCTCAGCACGGTGTCGAAGTCGCGGCGCACCGGCTCCTGCAGGTCGTAGCCGAAGGAGCGGTGCAGTCGGGCGAAGAGCGGCTTGTACAGCCGGACCCGCTCGTGCAACCCCGACGAGTACGACATCGGGTTCTTCGGGCGGCGCAGGATGTAGTCGGGCAGCACGTCCGCGAACGCCCGCCGGACGATCCACTTCTCCTGCCCGTCGCGCAGCTTCAGGTGCAGCGGCAGCCGCATCGCCAACTCCACCACGCTGAGGTCGAGAAACGGCACCCGCGCCTCCACCCCGTGCCCCATGGCGGCCCGGTCGACCCGCTGCAACTCCGTCCGGCACAGGTTGCGGATCCGGTGCAGGAACAGCCGGCGGGCCGCGCCCGGGCCGACCTGGTGGTACATGGGATACCCACCGAACAGCTCGTCGGAGCCGTCGCCGGTCAGCACCACCTTGATGCCCAGCCCACGCAGGCGGCGGAAGATCGGTACCGAGACGACCGCGTTGATGATGTCGCCGTACTCGGTCAACTCGGAGATCCGGATCGCCTCGCGCACGTCGGCGAGCCGGATGTCGCGCGGGCGCAGCTCGACCACGACGTGCGGCACGTCGAGGTCGGCGGCGAGCCGCCGGGCGTACGCGACGTCGGGGCTGTCCGCGACGCCGACCGTCACCGCTACGCAGTCCGGGTGGATGTCGCGCACCTGCCGCAGCATCAGCGAGCTGTCCAGCCCACCGGAGAGCACCACCCCGACGGTCAGGTCGGTCTCCACCCGCATCCGGATGGCGTCGCTCAGCGCGGCGCGGACGAGCAGGGCGGCCTCGTCCGGGTCGTCGATGACCGGCAGGCCCGCGCCGATGGTGAGCAGGTCGACGTACGGGTTGAGGCGGACGTGCCCGTCCGCCTCCGCCCAGCCGTGGTGCCCGGGTGGCACCTCGGCGATCGGGGCGCCGTGCCCGACGAGCGCCTTGACCTCGGAGGCGAGGTGCAGGCAGCCGGGCCGGCGGGACCAGTACAGCGGTTTGACCCCGAGCGGGTCGCGCGCCAGGTAGGCCCGGCCGGTGCTGCGCTCGACGGCCGCGAACGCGTACTCGCCGCGCAGTCGGGTCACCGCGGCCTCGCCCCACTGCTGGAACGCGGCGAGCAGCACCTCGGTGTCGCTCTCGGTGCGGAACGCCTGACCGAGACGGGTCAGTTGCGTCCGCAGCTCCCGGTAGTTGAAGATCTCGCCGTTGAAGCAGAGCAGCCAGCGTTCGTCGGTCGAGGTCCACGGTTGCACCGCCCGGTCCCGGTCGACGACGCGCAGGCGGCGGGTGCCGGCGAGCAGCCCCCGCTCGGACCGGGTTTCGGTGACCTCGCCGCGCGGGGCCAGGACGGCGAGCATCCGCCGAAAGGTCGCCGGGTCGGCCTCGGGGCCGATGCTCAGGGCGATGCCGCACACGGCTCAGACCCCCATCTCGGCCTCGTAGGCGCGGCGCAGCCGGCGCCGGGCGGCGGGCGCGAGGCACAGGTGCCACGCCTGCCCCTCGTCGATCACGTTGATCTCACCGGCCTCCTGCCGGGCCAGCAGCAGTTCCGCAAGCGCCTGGCGCGCGCCGAACCGTTCGAACCAGCTCAGCTCGACGTCGACGGAGTAGCCGAGGCAGTGCCCGCTGGGCAGCATCGCGGCGTAGCCCAGCCGGCGCAGCCGGTACTGGTGTTCGGCACTGCGGACCAGGCTGGTCACCCACAGCGGCGGGGTGTTCGGCGGCGCGGCGGCGGCGAACTCCCGCGCGAGGTCGTTGAGCAGCGCCACCACTTCCCGGCGGGCGCGCCGGAACAGCAGCCCGGCGGTCTGCGGGGTGGCGTCCGGGCGCAGCCGACGTCGAAGCCCGCGGGCGGCGCGGCCCAGCAGGGTCGCGGGCTGCTCCTGGTAGCGGAAACGCAGCAGGTCGCGGCGGCGCAGCCACTCCAGGTCGACGAGGTCGGCGCTGCCGTTGACCTGGTCGTCGGTGACGAACGTCGGGGCGTCCTGCCACCACAGCACGTCGATGCGGGAGAGCAGGTAGATCCGCACCAGCGCGCTGAGGTCACGCGCCGAGGTGCGCTCGTTGGGCTGGTAGCGGGCCATCTCCAGCAGCAGCGTCTCGCGGGCCCCGATCAGCCCCTGGGGGGTGGCGTCGAGGACGGCGGCGAGCGCCGGCTCGCGCAACCGCTCGTCGACCAGCACCTGGCGGGCCCGGGTGCTCGCCGCGTCGGCCAGGGCGCCCACCTCGACCAGCAGATCGGCGACGGCGGCCCGGTAGGCGGCCAGGTCGGGCTCGGTGGCGGACCGGCGGCGCGGGGTCAGGCCGGAGGGCCGGCGGCGGGGCGGCGCGGTGGGTGAGACGGGCGAACCAGGTTGCTGTCCCGGACTACGGCTGGGCACTCGCATGACGGGGTTCCCTTCTCCGCTCACGGCACGTGTGGATCGCCCTGAAACACACCGTAATCAGCCGGACCGGGATGGACCGAACAATCCTCCGATTAACCCCTAAGGAAGCCGGACCTCGCGTTCACCGCTACGCCGAACGGCGGCACGGTACGTACCAGCGCGTGATCAGACGCTGACGGATTGCCGCCATACTTCGTCAATGGCTTCCACCTCGATGACGGCGAACGAATCGGTTGGCGCGGTGAATCCCTTCGCGACGACCACACTGCGGACCGCTCTGGTGATCGTCGCGCACCCGGACGACGAGGCGCTGCTCTGCGGCGGCACCATCGCGCGAATGACCCAGGCCGGGATGGACGTCCACGTCGCCGCCCTGTCGCGCGGGGGGCAGGGCCGGGACAAGGCGTTCGACGCGTGCTGCGAGATCCTCGGGGCATCCGGCGAGGTGGGCGACCTGGCCTCCAACGACCTGCGTACCGACGGGGACCTGGTCACCACCACGGACGAGTTGATCGATGCTCGCCGCCCGGATGTCGTGATCACCCACGGCCCCGGCGCCGGGCAGAACCAGGACCACAACGCGATCTGCCACGCCGTGCGGATCACCGTCAGCCGCAACCGTCATCCGACGATGCTTCTCCTCGGCCACCCGACCTTCGCCACCACCGACTTCCGCCCGACCTTCTTCGTGGACGTCACGGACGTCTGGTGCGACAAGATGAAGGCGCTCGCCGCGTACCGGCAGATCCTCGACCGGGACTACATGACCGAGGAGTACCTGCGGGTCAAGAGTCGGTGGTGGGCGCAGGTGGCGGGCCGCGACCGAGGGCTGTGCGAGGCCTTCGAGGTCGGCCTGTGGCGTCCCGCACCGGCCTAACCCACCGCCCCCGCCCCGCCGCACCTCCTGCGCCCCGCCGCCAAGATCCGCGCAACTTCGGTGAAGTTGGTGCCTCAGCGCGCCAGGAGCCAGCACTTTCCCCGGAGTTGTGCGGATCTTGAAGCTGTGACACCCGGCCGCCGGCCACCTGGCGGCTGCGCCCGGGCCTGTTCGACCCGGAGCCGGCGAAGAAGTCGGTCATCCACGAGCCGTGGCTACCGAGGGTTGCGCGGCGGCGGCCGGGGCCGCCGAGTCGACCGCGGACCGGCACCTCGCGAGATCCCCTTGCGTGTCCGGTGCCGCGCTCGCCCTGCCCTACGGTGGAGGGGCCACAGCGCCACGTCGGCAGGTCGAGGCATCAGCGCCTGCGGCCCGGGCGGACAGAAGTAGCCGCATGAACTGGACGACGTTCAGAAGCGACCGCAGCCCCGCCGACTCCGCGCTGCCTCCGACCTGCAGTTTCCGGCCAGCGGGCGGGAGCGCCTCCGCCGCGTTCGGGCGCCTCCTGCACCCTAGGCGAACGCCAGGACAAGGCCCGTCAACGTGGCGACGACCGTGAGCCCACCGACCAGATAGACCCACCCGGCGTTGAGCCCGACCCCCCTGCCCTCGATCTTGTCCATCCGGCTGCCCAGATCGGCGAGATGCTTGGCGTGGCTGTCCCGCACCACCTCGAACTCGACCCTGGCGATGAACGTCTTGGTCTGGTCGGAGAGGGTCTGCCGGAACTCGTTGACGCTCTCGAACCGTTTCTCGGTGGCGGTCTCCGCCTTCGTCACCGCCTTGTCGGCCGCCGCGAGGGCCAGCCCGACCTGCGCGGCCTGCGCGTCGATCTTGGTGCTGAGATTCGCCAGCTTGGCGTCGATCAGCCGTTCGAGGGCGTTGAGGCGCTGCTCTATCCGCCATTCCAGCAACTGGCGGGCATCGTCGGCCGGCTCGCGGCTTCTCGGGGCTGATTGTTCGCTGCCCACTGGTCAAAACTCCTCCCCTGCCGGTGCCGCCACGGTTCTGCCCGTCGATCATCACGGCTGACGGAAAGAGGGCTGAGGCAGGCCCACCATAAGCCCGACAGCGAACAAAAGACCAGGTCAGGGCTCATATGCGACAGCAACGAGCCACGTCGCGGGCTGCCTCTCGGCGGTGGCAACGGCAAAACGACCTCGTCGACACGTATCAATGGCGATGTGACATATCGCCCACCCCGGGGGCGTGCAAGCCGCGGGCCTCACCCACGCCGTCGGGCGCTGTCCACCGCTGACGGCACGGGGCCATGCGCAGGTCCGCGTCGCGGAACCGCAGGGCCAGGCTCAGGTGCGGCACCCACGCCCCCGGGGCCGTGCCACGGACGGTGCCCGTCGGCCTCGGCGAGAACGTCCCAGACGGCGGCGTGCAGCGCGGGCGTGGGTCGATCCTCGACCGCGACTACCTGACCGAGGAGTACCTGCGGGTCATGAGTCGGTGGGCACAGGTGGCCGGCCGCGACCGAGGGCTGTGCGAGGCCTTCGAGGTAGGCCTGTGGCGTCCCGCACCGGCGCTAGGCCCTGCACCTCGGCGTACGACGGCAGCCCCGACGCGGTGACCGGCCCTCCCGCGCGGACCGCGTCGGCGGCGGCGACGGCCGCGGCGAGCGCGGCCCGGAACAACAGGGAGCCGGTGCTGACCCGGGCGACCCCGGCCCCGCACAGCTCGTCGAGCGTCGGCCCGCCCTGCTGGTACAGCGCGTTCAGCGGACCGTCGATCCGCTCGCTGAGCACGCGCAGCGTCGCCAGGTCGACGGTGCCGGGCACGAAGATCCCGTCCGCCCCGGCGGCCCGGTAGGCACGGGCCCGGGCCAGGGTCTGCGGCAACGGGTCCGGCACCCCGACCCACCACGTGTCGACGCGGGCGTTGACGAACAGGTCCGGCACCGCCGCCTTCACGGCCGCGACCTTGTCGGCGACGCACCCCGGATCGGCCAGGGTGCCGTCGGCGCACCCGTCCTCCAGGTTGATCCCGACCACGCCCAGCCCGGCCAGCTCCGCCGCGTACCCGGCGACCGCCGCCGGGTCGTCACCGAACCCGGCCTCCACGTCGACGGTGAGCAGCACCGGCAGGCGGGCCAGCCGGCGGGTCAGGGCCAGGGTCTCCCCGGCGGTGGCCGCGGCGCCGTCGGGTCGCCCGGCGGTCGCGGCGATCCCGAGGCTGGTGGTGCCGATCGCCCGGTGGCCGCGCGCCGCGAGGGCCGCCGCCGACGCGTGGTCCCAGGCGTTCGGCAGCAGCAGCGGCCGGCCGCCGTGATGCAGGGCGCGGAACTCCGCTCGCCGGTCGGTCATCTGACGCTCACCTCCAGGGTCTTCGCCACGCTCAGGGTCGGGTGCGGTTCGTGGCACAGCGGGGCCTCGATGCGCCGGCAGCGTTCGCGCAGCACGTCGAGCACCCCGGTGGCGAGGGCCAGGGCGTGCCGGTCGCCGGGGCAGCCGCGCTCCCCCGCCCCGAAGGTCAGCAGAGCAGCGCCGGGACGGCCCGGCCGTAACGCCGCCGGCTCGGCGAACACCGTCGGGTCCCGGTTCGCCGCGTCGAAACGCAGAAGCACCTGACTGCCCGCCGGCAGGTCGCGCCCACCCAGTCGCACCGCGCTCACGGTGACCCGCCGGGTCGCCCGTACCGGCGGGTCCAGCCGCAGCACCTCGGTCAGCAACTCCGCCGTCCGCCCCGCGCCCGACGGGTCGCCGCCGGGCAGGGGCAGCAGGTGGTGGGCGGCGGCGCCGATCAGACCGGCCGTCGCGTCGCACGCCTGGACCAGCAGACCGATCAGGTTCGCGCGTACCTCCGGCGCGGCCGGCGGCACCACCGCCAGCAGCGTCGCCACCGCCCGGTCGGCCCGCCGGAGCACTGCCACGTCAACCCCCGGGTGGTACGCCGCCGCGACGACAGCGACCGCCGTCCCGGCGGCTACCGGGTCGGCGATACCGAGGCGCCCGGCCAGCACCCGCAGCGGCACCGACCGGGCCAGTTCGCGCATCACGTCGACGCGGTCACCGGCGCGGTCCAGGACGGCGACGGTCAGGCGTGCCGCCTCCTGCCGCAGCTCGTCCGGGTCCAGCGCGGCAAGCGCGGTGACCACCATCGACCGGCGCTCGGCGTGCCGTGGCGGTGAGCTGAACCTGCTCACCGAGGCACGCAGCCAGGCGAGCGTGCCGGGCGGACCGCTGTCGACCACCGGAACCCGGAAGGCCGGGTCGGTGAGCGCCGTCCGCACGTCCGCGTGCCGCGTCACCCACCAACCGCGCTCCGGCGCGAACGAGGGCGGGCCGCACGCCGGCGTTCCGGCGGCGGGTGCGATGTCGGGCCAGGTGTCGGTCACCGCCCGACGGTAGAGCCCGAACCCTTCGGCCCCCGCCGAACGATCCCGTCCCCGGCCCGCGTTCCCGGCCGGCGGATCAGGCGCGGCCGCTGGCGGGTGCCGGGGGCGGGGTGGGCGCGAGGGCGGATGCGGGGACGCCGAGGGTTTCGGCGAGGGCGGTGCGGCCGGCCGGGGTGAGTCGGACCGCGCGACCGGCGCCCGCGGTGAGCCAGCCCCGCTCGGTGAAGCGGACACGCAGGGCCGCCCCGAGCGCTCCGGCCAGGTGCGGGCGGCGCTCGGTCCAGTCCAGGCAGTCCCGGACCACAGCTCGTCGAGCGGTGCGCAGGGCATCCACCGAGACGCCCAGCTCGGCCGCCCACGCCCAGCCCTCGGCGGTCACCGTCAGCCCGCTGGAGCGGTCCAGTCGTCCGTCGGCCACGAGCGCGTCGTACATCAGCACACCCAGCCGCCCGGCCAGGTGGTCGTAGCAGGTCCGGGCGTACGCCAGGGCGGCGCTGACGGTGGCCGCGCGCAGCGACCCGACCGGCGCCGGTGGGGCCGGAGCGTGTCCGGCCAGGTCCTCGATGAGCTGGGCCACCGACGGCCCGGCGAGGCGCACATAGCGGTGGCGGCCCTGCCGCTCCTCGACCAGCAGGCCGCCGTGCACGAGGCGGGTGAGGTGGTCGCTGGCCGTCGACGCCGCGACACCGGCTCGCCGGGCCAGCTCGCCGGCTGTCCAGGCCCGACCGTCGAGCAACGCCACACAGATGCCGGCCCGGGTGCCGTCGGCCAGCAGGGCCGCCAACTCGGCCATCACGCGACCCTCGGTGCCACCACTCATGCCGCCATCATCACCCCGACCGGCGGCGTGCCGATCATCCGGGTCCGACGCGGAACGCCGACGGGAGCCGGCCGCGGTCCACCTGTCCTGGTCGGACAGCCGGACGCCCTTGCCTGCCGCCCTACTCTGAAGGGGCCACGGCGCCACTTCGGCAAGTCGGGGCCCTAGCGCCCGCAGCCTGGGCGGATAGAAGTAGCCGCATGAACTGGACGACGTTCAGAAGCGCCCGCACCCCTCGCCGACTCCGCGCCGTGGCCGACCTGCGCTTTCCGGCCAGCGGGCGCGAACACCTCCGGAATCAGTACCCCCATCTCAGCGACGACGACATCGCCGTCGCCGAATCCGCGACCCGACAGTGGTTCCGGCTCGCCGTCCGCCAGGGCGACGCGAAGCTGTCGATGCCGTCGGTGGTCGTGGACGACCTGTGGCAGGCACTGACGCTGCACGCGCAGGACTACGCCACCTTCTGCGACGCGGCGTTCGGGCGCCCTCTGCGCCACCAGCCGAGGTCCGCGACAGGCGGCGGCGCGACCGACGCCGGTCACCACACCCTGCTGCTCGCCACGCTGCACCACGCACGCCGGGACGAGGGCGGCGACCCGACCAGCCTCCCCCTGCTGTTCCGGGTCGACCACGAGCTTCGCATCCCGGGCGGCAGTCGCTACCTGGCCGACTGCGGAGGCCGAGGCGAATGCTTCCCGGCTTCCGAACGGGTCTGCCTGCAACACCTCGCAGGGCTGGGCAAGCGGCCCAAGCCACGCGGCATTCGCGGCGATCTGCCCTTCCTCGACGGCCGCCACGGTTACGCCGGCGGTTCCGGTGGCGTGGGTGGCAGTGACTTCAGTGGCGGGGGCGGGGGCGACGGCGGCGGGGGCGGCGACGGCGGAGGTGGCGGCAACTGAGGCACCGACCCGCCGAGCCCGCTCGGCCCGCGACGACACACCTGGGACGGTCCGCGCCGGGGCCTAGCGGGCACGGCGTTCCGCGGCCGCGTGCCACCAGGCGGGCGGGCTCGGGTTGGTGGCCGTCGCGGTCGGCTGGTCCGGGTGCAGGCCGAGCCCGCGCAACGCGGCAGCCTGGACACGGATGCCAACCCAGCCGTGCCAGCGACCGTCGTCGCCGACGCCACAGGCCAGATCGACGGCGATCACGTCCGCCGCAAAGGGCATCCAGTCGATGCCCCGATCACGTAGTCAAGCGCGGACGGCGGCCATCGGCTGCGGGCAACCGCTGATGTTCGGATAGGCCGCGACGGTGACCCACTCAGTTCCCGGAGCGCTCATGGCGACCATGATCCCTGCTGTCGGCCGGCTCCGGAAGCGCGATTCGCCGGGAGTCGGTCATCGTCGCCGCCGCACCGGTCCTCGGTGCCGGACCACGCGCCGACCCTAGCGGAGCCGGCTTAGCGGCGTCACCGTCCGGTCCGTTCCGTCGTAGCTGCGCGCGGCGTCGAAGTCTCCCGCCGGGCGCTGCCCACCGGCGACGGCACGGGCCACCCGCAGGTCCGCGTCGCGGAATCGCAGGGCCAGGCTCAGGTGCGGCACCCACGCTCCCGGGGCGTGCCACGGGCGGTGCCCGTCGGCCTCGGCGAGGACGTCCCAGACGGCGGCGTGCAGCCGGGTCAGCGCCGGCGTCGGCCGGACCAGCCAGACCAGCGGGGCGCTGCCGTCGAGAACGACGACGCGGTCGAGCGCGACAGGCACCGGCAGCGCGGCGTCGAACACCTCGGCCAGGCGGTGCGCGACCCCGGGCGGGAACTCGTCGACGGCGGCGAGGGTCAGGTGCGGCCGGTTGGTCGGGTGGATGTTGCGAGCCAGGCTGGGCAACCCGGCGGCGGCCAACCGCTGCCAGACCGCCCGGACGGCCGTCTCCAAGCCGGGTGAGCAGACCAGTTCCACCGTACGCACGCGCCCACGCTAGCCGGACGGTCCCGTCACCCGAACAGCTCGGGGCCTCCTGCTTCCTGAGCGCTGCCGGGTGGTCCGTTCAGGCGAAGAAGATCTCGTCGGGAGCCGCGGTGTCGCCGTGCTCCCGCAGCAACGGGGACGGGTCAGCCGGCGAGACACCGACCTCGGCCCAGTAGACCCGGCCGGCCACGACGTAGTCCGTGGTCCGGTCGCGGTCGAGGAGGAACATCGTCCCGTACGGCCAGCGCGTTCCGAGGCGTTCCTCCTCGGCGGCCTTCTGCTCGGCGGACGCCAACCGGAGTGCGAACCGGCGGCACACGTCGGGCACGCAGATCCGCGAGACGTCGTGGAACACCAGGTCGAGCACCCGGAGTTCGTCGTCGCCCTCCTGGTCGCCGATGAGGCCCCGCAGGTGCAGCCTGCTGTGGCCGACGTCCATCGACCACGGCTTGACCACCCCGTCGATCCGCAGGGGCAGATCTCCGTGGACGATCCGCGGCCCGGTGAACTGGCGCCGCCAGTCGGCGATGTTCACGCCTCCTCCTAGAGTCTTTCGAGCAAAGGCCCCCACGTCGGTCGACCGGCGGCGCGGCAGGACCGGCGGAGCGGCGGGTCTCCCCCGGGCATCCGGGTGAGGCGCGAGGTCAGAGCCAGCCGTTGTCCCGGGCGGTGCGGACGGCCTCGGCCCGGTCCGCCGCGCCGAGCTTCTGCACGGCGGCGGACAGGTGGTTGCGGACGGTGCCGGTGGACAGGTGCACCCGGCGGGCGATCACCGCGACCGGGGCGCCGAACTCGGCCAGCCGCAGCGTCTCCAACTCCCGTGGCGTCAGCGGGCACGCGGGCAGGGTCAACGCGTCGGCGGCCAGCGACGGGTCCACGTACCGGCCGCCGGCGTGCACCCGGCGGATCACGTCGGCGAGCGCGCCGCCCGGCGAGCCCTTGGGCACGAAACCGCGGGCCCCGGCGGTCAGCGCCTGCCGCAGGTGCCCGGGACGGCCGTGCCCGGTCAGCACGACCACCGCGCACTCAGGACGGACCCGGGTCAGTTCGGCGGCCACCGCGATGCCGTCCAGACCGGGCATCTCCAGGTCCACCACTGCCACGTCCGGGCGGTGCGCGAGCGTCGCGGTCACCGCCGAGGGCCCGTCGGCCGCCTGGGCCACCACGTCGATGTCCGGCTCCAGGCCGAGCAGCGCGGCGACGGCGACCCGGATCAGATCCTCGTCGTCGGCGAGCAGGACGCGGATCACGTCGACACCGGCACGGTGGCTTCGAGGGTGAAGATCGCGTCCTCCCGGCGTACCCGCAACTCGCCTCCGGCAGCGGCGAGCCGATCGGCCAGCCCACGCAGGCCGTGGCTGTGCTCGTCCGGGCCGCTGTCGTCGGCACCGTCGTTGGCGATGGTCATCCTGGCCCCGTTCTCGTCCCGGTCGATGTGGATCCGGCACCACTCGGCCCGGCTGTGCCTCAGCACATTGGTGCCCGCCTCACGCAGCACCGCCGCCAGTTCGGTGGCGGCCGGCTGAGGCAGGTCGACGCGTGGCGGCACCGTGCAGCGCACCCCACAGGAACGCAGCACGTCCGCCACGGCGGCCACCTGCTCACCGAGGTCGACGGCCCGGTAGCCGTGCACGCTCTCGCGAACCTCGGTGAGTGCGGAGGCGGCCAACCGTTGCGCTTCGGCGGCCTCCCGCCCGGCCCGCTGCGGGTCGACAGGTGCGAGCCGCGCGGCGAGTTCGGCCTTCAGCGCGATCACTGTGAGACTGTGCCCCAGCAGGTCGTGCACGTCACGGGCGAAGCGCAGCCGCTCCTCGGCGGCGGCCAGCCGGGCCTGGGCGGCCTGACCCTGCCGAGCCTCCACCAGCAGGTCCCAAAACCAGACCTGGAACCAGTTGACCGCGGCCACGCCCACCCCGATGCCGCCGGTCACGGCCAGGGACCGCCCCACGGACCCGCCGGTCCACCAGGCGACCGCCGCCGACACGAGCAGAGTGCCGGCGGTCACTGCCAGCGCGCCCGGGAGGCGGACCAGCAGGGGGGCCATCCCGACCAGGGACGCCCCGATCCACGCCCAGGTCGGCCAGGCCCCGGCCGCAACCGGGGCCACCAACGGCACGGTCAGCGCCGCCACGACGACCAGGCCGAGCTGGGCGCGACGTCGCCACCGTTGCGCGAGCCAGGGGGTGACCGCGGCGTACAGCACAGCGGTCTGGGTGGCCGCGGAGATGAGGATCCCGACCGCGCCGAGCACGACGCGGCCGGCGGACGACTCCCGGGTCAGGCCGACGGCGGGCAGCAGGACACCCGCCCACACGCCGGTGGCCAGCGACAGCAGCGTCGCCCGCCGAGCCCGGTGCAGCCGGCGGTCCGCCCGGGGGGTCACCGCCTCGCTCGCCACGCACCGATCCTAGGACCGCCCGGCGCCCGGTCCACCCGTGCGACATGTCACGGTCGGACCGTGCGATCCGCGCGGGATTCCGGTGACGGACGAGCCTGCCGACCACGCCGGGACACCGGCAGGGTCAACGGCATGGAAAACACACGGGTGTACGCGGACAGCATGGTCGTACCGTCGCCTGCGCCGATGCCGGCAGCGCCCGGCGCCGGCACGCGACGGCTGTGGTGGCATCTCGCCGAGATGGCGGTGGCGATGGTCGTCGGGATGCTGCTGCTCGGGCCCCTGTGGGACGCGGCCGGCGCCCCGCTCGGGATCAGCGGGACGCTCGGCCGGCCGGACGTCGCCGCGCTGGTGATGGCCACGAACATGACGGTCGGGATGACGGTGTGGATGCGCTACCGGGCGCACCACTGGCGTGGGGTCGTCGAGATGGCCGCGGCGATGTACGTGCCGTTCCTGTTGGTGCTCGTACCGTTCTGGGCCGGCTGGCTGGACGGCGACGCGCTGATGCTCGGCGGTCACCTGCTGATGGTGCCGGCGATGGTGCTGGTGGCGGTGCGCCATCGGCACGAGACGCCGGTGGCGGTACGCCGGCATCCGACCGTGGTGGCGCTGGCCCACCGCTGGCCGGCCGGGCTGGCGCTGCTGATGACGGTGGACATGTGGGTCGAGCCGAGGGTGCTCAGCCCGTGGACGATGCTGGTGTTGCCCGGCGGGTACCTGCTGATCGGCATGGTCCGACGCACCCTGCGCGGGCCGGGCGTGCTCGCCACCCAACTGGTCGGCCTGGCCGTCTGGGTCGCGCTGACGCTGACCGCGGTCGTGGTCGGGGGTCAGACGGCCGCGTGGCTGGTGGCGCTCGGTTGGCTGGCGCACGCCGGATGGGACCTGGCCCACCACCGCACCGGCCGGGTGGTGCCACGCGGGTACGCCGAGTGGTGCGTTGTGCTCGACGTGACGCTGGCGGTCATCATGATCGTGGCAATCCTGACCGGCGCCGTCTGACGGCTCCGCCCGACGGGGCCGATCTTGTGCGGGGGGTGCCGCTGGGCGCTGATCGCGCTCTTGTGGCGGTCGGCGCAGCGGCTCGGACGGCGTAATGAAAGGCTTGGCACATGAGTTCCGCACCTGCACAGCACGACGCACCGACCGACGCACCGATTGACGCCACCCCCGGCGGCACCGACGAGGTGAGCGCCTTCACCGAGCTCGGGCTGCGCGCCGAGCTGCTGGGAGCGCTCGCCGCCCTCGGGTACGAGGAGCCGACCCCCATCCAGCGGGAGGCGATCCCGCCGCTGCTGCAAGGGCGGGACCTTTTGGGTCAGGCGGCCACCGGCACCGGCAAGACGGCGGCGTTCGCGCTGCCGCTGCTGAACCTCATGACGCCCCACCGCCGCGACGGCGACCCGGTGGCGCTGGTGCTGGTGCCGACCCGGGAGCTGGCGGTGCAGGTCTCCGAGGCGTTCCACCGCTACGGCAAGGACCTGGGTGCGCGGGTGCTGCCGATCTACGGTGGGCAGCCGATCGGGCGGCAACTGCGGGCACTGGACATTGGCGTCGACGTCGTGGTGGCCACCCCGGGTCGGGCGCTCGACCACATCGCCCGGGGCACCCTGCGCCTCGGTGGCCTTTCCACGGTGGTGCTCGACGAGGCCGACGAGATGCTCGACATGGGCTTCGCCGAGGACATCGAGGCGATCCTGGAGCACGCTCCGGCGCAGCGTCAGACGGTGCTCTTCTCGGCCACCATGCCGTCGCGCATCGACGGGATGGCCCGCCAGCACCTGCGCGAGCCGGTCCGGATCGAGATCGGTCGGGAGCAGACCGTCGCCGGTGAGGCGCCCCGGGTGCGGCAGAGCGCCTACATCGTGACCCGGGCGCACAAGCCGGCCGCGCTGGGCCGGGTGCTGGACGTGGAGTCCCCCACCGCGGCGATCGTGTTCTGCCGCAGCCGGGAGGAGGTCGACCGGCTGACCGAGACCATGAACGGGCGGGGTTACCGCTCCGAGGCGCTGCACGGCGGCATGAGCCAGGAGCAGCGCGACCGGGTGATGGGCCGGCTGCGGGCGGGCACCGCCGACCTGCTGGTCGCCACCGACGTGGCGGCCCGCGGGCTGGACGTCGAGCAGCTCACCCACGTGGTCAACTACGACGTGCCGTCCGCGCCGGAGTCGTACGTGCACCGGATCGGTCGGGTGGGCCGGGCCGGCCGTGAGGGCGTGGCGATCACCCTCGCCGAGCCGCGTGAGCACCGGATGCTCAAGACCATCGAGCGGGTGACCGGCCAGCGGATCACCATCGACAAGATCCCCACCGTGGCCGACATGCGCACCCGCCGGTTGGAGCTGACCCAGGCGGCGCTGCGGGAGAGCCTGCTGGAGGACGACCTCGACCCGTACCGGGTGATCGTGGAGACGCTCACCGACGAGTTCGACCTGATGGAGGTCGCCCTCGCCGCCGTGAAGCTGGCCCACGAGGTGACCTCGCCGGGCGCCGACGACGAGGAGGAGATCCCGCAGGTCCCGGTGCGCGCTCCCCGCGAAGGTCGGCCGGAGAGCGGCGGCCGGGGCGGCGACCGGCGGGGCGGGGGCCGGCCGCGCTCGGGCGGCGGCAACACCGTCCAGGTCTTCGTCGGCCTGGGCCGGCGGGCCGGGGTGCGCCCGCAGGATCTGGTGGGTGCGATCACCGGGGAGACCGGGATCCGTGGCCGGGACATCGGCTCGATCGAGATCGCCGACCGGTTCTCGCTGGTCGAGGTGCCGCAGGGGGTGGCCGACGAGGTGATCTCCGGGCTGCGGCAGAGCACGATCAAGGGCCGCAAGGCCACCGTGCGCCGCGACCGCGGGGGCGACGAGCGCTGAGCGCGCCGCCGGCGACCGCCGGCCTGAGCGCGCCGCCGGCGACCGTCGGGGTACGACGGTCGCCGGCGCGGCGGGTCAGAAGGAGTACGGGCCGAAGCGGCCCCAGGCCACCACGGCGGCGAGCACGAGCAGCACCGCGCAGGTGATCGCACCCTGAAGCTCGGCGCGACGCCCCTCCGGCGTGTCCCGCTTCTTCAGGTCCCGCAGGTGCACCAGGATGCCGCCGATCATGACGATGACCAGCCCGGTGGCGGCGATCGGGGTGAGCACTGTGGCGATGCCGGTGAGCGCGGGCAGCACCAGCCCGACGGCGGCCAGCAGCTCGACGGCGCCGAGTGCCTTGACCTGGGTCGGCGGGACCGGGTCCACCCACCGCATCAGCTCACGCAACTTGTCCTTGGGCTGGGTCAGCTTGGCGAAGCCGGCGCCGGCGAAGACGACGGCGAGCAGGATCTGGATGATCCAGAGCACGACGTTCACGGGGGTTCCTCCAGGGGGACGCCTCGCGGCGAAGAGGTAGTCGAGGATTCAAGCGAGACGGTAGACCTCTCCCCGCGTACCGGAGAACCCCCGCCGTCTGGGCAGACGGCGGGGGTTCCGGTGGGTGGGCGTCAGACGGTGAAGAGCGCCGGACCGTCAAGCGCCTCGACGTCGGCCGGGCGCAGCGCCAGGGCGAGCACGTCGGCCACGTCGGCCAGGGTGTGCACGGTCAGCGCCTCGCGCACCTCGGTCGGCAGGTCGTCCAGGTCGGGCTCGTTGCGCGCCGGGATGATCACCTCGGTGAGGCCGGCCCGGTGTGCGGCGAGCAGCTTCTGCTTCACCCCACCGATCGGCAGCACCCGACCGGAGAGCGTCACCTCGCCGGTCATCCCGAACTCGGGGCGGACCGGGCGGCCGGTGACGAGCGACGCCAGGGCCGTGACCATGGTGATGCCGGCGCTCGGGCCGTCCTTGGGCACCGCGCCCGCCGGGACGTGCAGGTGGATCCGCCGTCCCGCCAGGGCGTTCGGGTCGATGCCGAGCCGCCGCCCGTTGGAGCGCAGGTACGACAGGGCGATGTGCGCCGACTCCTTCATCACGTCGCCGAGCTGGCCGGTCAGGGTCAGCCCCGGCTCGCCCTCCATGCTCGTCGCCTCGATGAAGAGCACGTCCCCACCGGCGCCGGTGACGGCGAGGCCGGTTGCCACGCCGGGCACGGCGGTGCGCTCGGCCGATTCCGGGGTGAACTTCGGTCGCCCCAGGTAACCGGTGAGGTTGTCGGTGTCGACGCGTACCGGGGTCGGGTCGGTCGCCAGCGTCACCGCCACCTTGCGCAGGATCTTGGCCAGCGCACGCTCGAGCTGCCGGACTCCGGCCTCCCGCGTGTACTCGCCCGCGATCAGCGCGAGAGCGTCGTCGGCGACGCTCACCTCGTCGGCGGTCAGCCCGGCCCGATCCCGCTGCCGGGGCAGCAGGTGGTCGCGGGCGATGGCGACCTTCTCGTCCTCGGTGTAGCCGTCCAGGGTGACCAGCTCCATCCGGTCCAGCAGCGGGCCGGGGATGGACTCCACCACGTTGGCGGTGGCCAGGAACAGCACGTCGGACAGGTCCAGGTCGACCTCCAGGTAGTGGTCCCGGAAGGTGTGGTTCTGGGCCGGGTCGAGCACCTCCAGCAGGGCGGCGGCCGGGTCGCCGGCGTAGCCGGCGGAGACCTTGTCCACCTCGTCGAGGAGCACGACCGGGTTCATCGAGCCGGCCTCGCGCAGCGCGCGGACGATCCGGCCGGGCAGCGCCCCCACGTAGGTGCGCCGGTGACCGCGGATCTCCGCCTCGTCGCGGACGCCGCCGAGCGAGACCCGGACGAAGTTCCGCCCGAGCGCGCGGGCCACGGACTCGCCGAGGCTGGTCTTGCCCACTCCGGGAGGACCGGCGAGGGCGAGCACCGCGCCGGAGCCGCGACCGCCGACCACGCCGAGGTTGCGCTCGGCACGGCGGTTGCGCACGGCCAGGTACTCCAGGATGCGGTCCTTCACGTCGGCCAGGCCGGCGTGGTCGGCGTCGAGCACCGCGCGGGCCGCGGCCAGGTCGGTGTTGTCCTCGGTACGCGTGCCCCACGGCATTTCCAGCACGGTGTCCAGCCAGGTGCGGATCCAGCCCGCCTCCGGGGAGGCGTCACTGGCCCGCTCCAGCTTGCCGACCTCGCGCATGGCCGCCTCGCGGACCTTCTCCGGCAGTTCGGCGGCCTCGACCCGGGACCGGTAGTCGGCCGAGCCGTCCGGCTCGTCCTCGCCCAGTTCCTTGCGGATCGCGGCGAGCTGCTGGCGCAGCAGGAACTCCCGCTGGGACTTCTCCAGGCCCTCGCGGACGTCACTGTTGATCTGCTCGGTGACCTCCTGCTCGGCCAGGTAGTCCTTCACCCAGCCGACAAGCAGCTCCAACCGGGCGGTGACGTCCGGCGCGGCGAGCAGTTCGGTCTTCTGGTCCAGGGTCAACCAGGGCGCGTAGCCGGCCGAGTCGGCCAGCTCGGACAGGTCGGTCATCCGCTCCACCGCGTCGATGACCTGCCAGGCGCCCCGTTGCTGAAGCACGGAGGTCACCAGGGCGCGGTACTCGCGGGCGAGTTCCCGGGCGCGGCCGGCGGGAGCGGGTTCGTCGATCTCGGTCGCCTCGACCCAGAGTGCGGCGCCGGGGCCGGGCACGCCGGAGCCGATCCGGGCCCGGGACAGGCCACGGATGACGGCGGCGGGTTCACCCTCGGGCAGCCGGCCGACCTTCTCGATGGTGGCGACGACGCCGACCGGGCCGTACTCGCCGTCGATGCGTGGCACGGCAAGCAGCTTGCGATCGCCGGTCGCCCGTGCCGCGTCGATCGCGGCCTGGGTGGTCGGGTCGAGGGTCACCGGGATGACCATGCCGGGCAGCAGCACGGCGTCGGTCAGGGGAAGTACCGGAAGAGTTGCCATCGAACACCTGCTATCGCGTTGAGTTGAGCGTGTCTCACTCAAGTAACAAAGCGTTCCCCTTGTTCCGGACTGTGACCCAGGCCACCTCACCGGGGCTCCGGCGGGCCGCCCCCGCACCGGTGGCGGCCCGCCGAGAAACCTCAGGTGAGCTTGCTCTTCACCGTGTTCACGACCGAGCCCGCCACACCCGGATTGGTGCCGTACAACCGTGGGTCCCCCGGGGGCAGCACCGGCTCCGGGGCGTTCGCGCGCGGGGCGTCGTCGTACCGGAACTCGCCCTTGCCGTCCGGCGCGGGCCCGGACGCCCAACGCCCCTCGGCGGCGTCCGTACCCGAGGAGAAGCCCAGGTAGGTGTAGCCGTACTCCGCGGTGAGGTCGCCGGAGTCCGGGAACGCCTCCGGCACCGGCATGTCCTCCAGGCCGTCCTCCTTGAGCTGCTCGATCGCCGCCAGCCACATGTTCTGGTGCATCGTGTCGCGGGCCAGCAGGAAGCGCAGCATCTGCTTGACGCCCGGGTCGTCGGTCATGTTGAACAACCGGGCGACCTGGAGCCGGCCCTGCGCCTCCGCCGTGACGTTAAGGTGGAAGTCGGCGAGCAGATTGCCGCTCGCGGTGATGTACGAGCCGTTCCAGGGCACCCCGCTGGAGTCGACGGGCAATGCCCCGCCGCCACCGTGGATGAAGTGCGCCGGGTTCGACCCGGCGTAGGTCGCCGCACCCCCGGGATCCTCCGCGATCCCCTCCGTCAGCGACAGCGGTGCGCTGTCCAACAGCCGGGTGATCATCGCGACGATCATCTCGACGTGACCCATCTCCTCGGTGCCGACGTCGAGCAGCAGGTCCTTGTACTTACCGGGCAGGCGGCAGTTCCAGCCCTGGTAGAGGTACTGGTTGGCGACTGTCATCTCGCCCCACTTGCCGCCCAGAACCTCCTGCAACCGGCGGGCGAACGCGGCGTCCGGACCGTCCGGCTTCGCCTCGAACTGCAGATCCTTGACGTGACTGAACATCTGACCCCCTCGACACCGGAAAGCTGGTAGCGAGGCGTTCCCCTCCCGGTGACCCGGTCGGGCCGACCGGCGTCCCCCCGGGGTCAGGCCACCGGCCGCGCCGCGGGCAGCAGCACCTCCAGCGCCACACCGCGCGGCCGCAGCCGGTGCACCCGCAGCGTTCCCCCATCCGTCGCCACGAGTTGCCGCACGATCCACAACCCCAACCCGGACATCCCGACGGTCGGCACCGGGCGACGCAGCGCCGCCAGCAGCGCGTCGTCCACCCGCCCCTCGTCGGTGACCAGGATGCTCAGGCCGGGACCGCGCAGCGCCGCGTAGAGCCCGACCTGCCCCTGCGCCGGCCCGTGCCGCAGCGCGTTCTCCACCAGGTTGACGAGCACCTGACGGGTCCGCCCGCCGGGCACCGGGCAGGAGGCCGCCCGGCGGGTGGCCCGAGCACGCCGCCGACCCGCCGGCACCAGCGCGGCGGCCTCGCGCAGGATGCCCGCCAGCGGCACGACCGGCTCCGGTCCGGGAGCCGACGCCAACGCGCCGGTGCCGGCGGTCGCGTCCCGCAGCAGGGTCTGTAGGTGCACAGCCTGGTCACGGGCCAACTCGGTGATCGCCCGCCGGTCCGCGCCGGTCAGCTCACGGCGCTCGTCGGCAAGCGTCCGGGTCAGCGAGGTCAGGGTGCTGATCGGCGTCCGGAACTCGTGACACAACACCCGCAACAGCAACTCCGAATCGGCCTCCGGTAGCCGCAGGTCACCGGAGGCCGGCTCGATCTGGCGCAACCCTCGCAGCAGGCCCCGCAGACCGTGGCGTGCGCGCATCCACCCGACTCCCCTCGTTCGGTGCGTACCCGCATGATCGGTACCCGCTGGGGAACGGCGCAGACATGCCGGGAGCCTCCACCATCCGACTCGTTGTCGTGGACGATCACCCCCTCTTCGTCCGCGGGCTGGAGTTGCTGCTCCCCATCACCACCGACGGCCGGGCCGAGGTGGTCGCCTCGACCGGCGACGCCGCCGCCGCGGCCGCGCTGACCAGCCGCTGCCGGCCCGACCTGGCCCTGGTCGACCTGCACATGCCGGCACCCGGCGGGATCCGGGCGGTGGCCGCGATCAGGCGGACCACCCCACGGGTACGGGTGGTCGCGATGTCCGGTTCCGTCGATCCCGCTCCGGCACTGGAGGCGCTGCGGGCGGGCGCCGAGGGATTCCTGCCGAAGACCAGCGAACCGGAGGAACTGCTTCCCCCGCTGCTGGCGATCCTCGACGGCTGGGCGGTGCTCCCCGCCGAGTTGCTGCGGGCCATGCTGCGGCCTACGAACGCCACGTCTGTCGACCTGGACGGCGAGGAACGGCGGCTGTTGCGCGCGATCGCCGCCGGTCGCAAGACCGTCGACATCGCCGAAGAACTGCACGTCTCGGAACGGACGGTGAAACGGATGACGGCCGCCTTGCTGCGCAGGTTGCGGGTGTCCAACCGGGCCGAGGCGGCCGCCGTGGCCGGGCACAGCGGCCTGCTCGACGATTGAGGCTCCGTCAACGCACCGATTCACGGTTTTTCTGGGTAACGGAATCACGACGCGCCGAATGGGGCGCATATTGTTGCGGATTACCGGGGTGATAGGTCAGACTTTGAACACATCCCGCCGCACACAGGGAGTAATCGGCAATGGCGAGAAAAGTAATCACGGTCCTGACCGACGACCTCGACGGCGGCAAGGCCGACCGGACGGTCGAGTTCAGTCTCGACGGAGTGGCCTACACGATCGACGTCTCGGACGAAAATGCCGGCGTCTTGCGCAAGGCACTGGATCCGTACATCAATGCGGGTCGGCGGATCGGGCGCGGTCCGGTGGAGAGCACCCGATCGATCCGGAGGCCGGGGCGACCCACCGGCGCCGGAATGGATCGGGAGCAGAACCGGGCCATCCGGGAATGGGCCGTCAAGAACGGCTACAAGATTTCCGAGCGGGGCCGGATCCCGGTTGAGGTCGTCGAGGCGTACAAGGCGCGCTGACGCGCGAGTTGCCGACGGGGTCCCGCCACGACGGCGGGGCCCCGTCGGATTGTCTCGGCAGGAAACGACGGTGGCCGGTCACCCGGGTTGTCGCCCGGGTGACCGGCCACCGGCCGATCGAGGTGGATCAGTTCACGTCGATGCGTACCGAGTCGAAGGCGGGGGTCTGGTTGGCCCGCTCCATCATCGGCAGGCGATGCGAGCCGTCACCGGCCCAGACGGAGCACTGCGCCGTCCCCGATTCCGGCAGACCCGGAATCTGGATCGTCACCTCGTCGGGCTGGGCACCACCGCGGCCGTCCTCGGTCGCCACGAAGAAGGCGGGCACCTCCTGCGGCTCCGGCGGGGTGGTCAGGCTGTCCAACATCCGGCACGCGGTGTGGAAGTGGCCCCGGACCAGGCCCTGGGCGTTGAGCAGCGAGCTCTCCACGTAGTAGCCGCCCTGACCGGCGGCCAGGAAACGGTCCCGGACCAGGTTGCGGGTGCTGACCCGGAGGGTGAACGCCTGGTTGCGGCCGACCTGGTCGGGGAACTGGGTGATCAGCAGGGACGGGTTGTTGGCGGCGGCGCCGACCTCACCGAACTCGGTGCTCACGCAGCGGTTGCCGATCTGGAAACCGTCGTGCGGCTGGAGCCGGCTCTCGTCGCAGTCGTTGGCGAGCACGCCGAGCCCGGCACCGGGGGCGTTGCCACCGTTGTTGCCGCCGCCGGTGTTGCCGCCACCGTTGTTGCCACCGCCGGTGTTGCCGCCGCCGGGGGTGGTGGTGGGCGTGCTGCCGCCGCCGTTGTTGTTGCCGGTCGGCTGCACCTGACAGTCGGCGAGCTGCGCGAGACCCTGCGGCCGAGGTCCGACCCGGTCGATCGCGGTCGTGATCCGGTCCAGCACCGCGCGCCGCTTGCCGGCCAGCGGCTGCAGGATCGCGTTGCGGATGAACGCCTCGCCCTTGTTGCCCTCGGCTGCCAGCCGGCGGTCCGCCTCGGCGATCTGGGCCTGCAACTGGGCGAGACCGCGGTCCACCTCGGCCCGCGCCTGGGCCGGCACCTGCGGCAACTTCGCCGTCACATCCGGACAGGCGATGGCCGTGCCGGTGCCCACCGTGCCGTCCTTGCCGTCCTCGCACTCGGGGACCGACTGCTGCCCGTCACCCCAGTGATTACGCACCCACCGACCGTTCTGCCAGGTCCGGCTGGTCGAGGCGGCGCCAGCCGGCGCGGTCGAACCCGGGCTCGGCTCCACGCACTGCGCGGAAGCCGGACGCGGCTTATTTGTCCGCCGGTCCTGGGCCGACGAAATCTGGGTCACGGCGACGACTCCGCCGAAGACCACGAGCGTGCCGACAACGGCCAGCAGACGCTTGCTCCGCGCGTTGCCGGATGACCGGCGCGCCCGTGTGGACCTGCGCATCGAATTGCTCTCCTTCTCGATCCGGTAGTGGATTCCTGCCCTCGGCGGACCGACGGATGTGAGATGGCACGCCACGGCGGTGAGCGCCGTGACCTACCCGGGTAATGCGTCGATGGCCGACGATGCCCTTTCCGCACCGTCTCCCGCGCCCGGTGGACGCGGATGGGGAGATCCTGTTCATTCGCGCAGGAGTACGGGACGGCGACCGGGAAGGTTCAACCGTCGCGCAGGAAATTGCGGCACCGGATCCGGAGCCGGTGTCAGCAGGCAGAACGGGCGCCGGTCAGTCGGCGCAGAGGTGGTCGAAGGCGAACCCGCCGACCAGTTCGTCACGGCGCCGACTCAGCGCGGCGATCTGTGCGGTCAACTCGGCGCGCGGCAGCAGGTCCGTTCCGGTGTCCGCGCGTAGCCGCTCCCCCACCGCGACGGTGGCGAGATCCTCGGCCAGTCGGGCCGCGTCGATGCCGCAGGAGAAGCGGTGCTCGGTCACCGAGACCCGCTCGACGAGGCACGCGTCCGGGCGGACCTGCACCCAACTCCACCCCTGCGCCGGCCCGTCGGCCCAGCGCACGTGCAGTCCCCGCACGATCGGGTCGGCCACCCGTCCCGCCACGTACGCCTCGACCGCCGCCGCGCGGGTGAGCGCGCCCAGGTCGTTGACCGGCCCGGTCCGGCCGTCCGGCAGCCGACCGAGGATGTCCCGGAAGCCCACCGGGGCCGGGTCGTCCCCGGTCACCGCGGCGGCGCCCGCCGCGTAGACGCGGGCGTCGATCACGTACTCAACGAGGCGCCGGCCGTGCTCGGCGGCCCGCAACGTCGGCGACCCGATCCGCAGCACGGGCAGGCCGGCCGCCGCGCTCACCGCGTCCTTGAGTCGCTCGACGCGCTGCTGCGCCGAGCCTGCGGTGGCGACCGGACCGATCTCCACGGCGACGATCGCCCGGCCGGTGTCGGCGGCGCAGAGCACGAAGTCGAAGCTGGCCCGGCTGGCCGAACTCCACTGACTGCCGGTGACCCCGGGCGGGCGACCCTGGACCAGGTCGCTGAGCCGGCGCGCCGGATGGACCAGGTGGCCGGCGCGACTGAGCAGCGGCTCATGCCCACCGTCGGCGGGCAGCGCCCGCAGCCAGCCGCGGTAGTCGCTGCCGATGCTCGTCATCTGCCTGATCCATCCGCCGGTCGGTCGAGCCGGGCCGAGTCTAGGTGGTCGATCATGGGACACCGAGTTCGAGTGTGACCGGGATCACAGGCGACTGACGTTCCAGGGACGGCCGGCGGGTGTATCCAGCGACCGCCGGTACCGGACCGGCCGGAGGTGACCATGTCGCGACAGCAGTTCGGCTTCCTCGCCGGGTTTCTCGCCGTGGCGGTCTGGGCACTCGCCGGCATCGGCGTGGCCGCCCTCGCCGTGCTCGCGGGCCTGCTCGGCTGGCTGGTGGTCCGGGTGCTCGACGGCGACCTCACCGTGACCGGCCTCGGCGACCGCCACACCGACCCGCGGCGACGCCGATGACCACCCGCCCCGCCGACGCCCCGGAGGTCGCGCGGATCGCGGTCCAGGCGGCCAGCCTGGTGCCGGGCGTGTCCGTCGTCCGTCCGGCGGCGGTCCGCCTCGACGACCGGTCCGTCGGCCTCGACCTGCACCTGATCACCTGGTACGGGCACAGCGTGCCCGCCATCGCCGAGACGGTCCGGGCGGTGGTCGCCGACCGGGTGGCCGCCACCACCGGGCTCCGCGTGGCGGCGGTGACCGTCACCGTGGACGACCTGCTCGTCCCGGGCGTCGACGTCTCCGCCGCCCCCGCGACAGTGCCCGCCGAGGGCGGCTGAGATGCGCAGCGTCAACCGGGTCGCCTCGCTGCTGCTGGCCACCGCCCTGCTCGCCGGCGGGGCGCTGGTGGCCGTCCAGGCACTGCTGCTCGCCCTGGACCGGCCGGCGCCACTGGAGACCACCGGCTGGCTCGACGCCCTGAGCGACACCCGGTGGCGCGACCCGACCGTCCAGGCGGTGGCCGGCGGCGCCGTACTGCTGGGCCTGGCCATCCTGGTCGCCCAACTGCGCCCCTGGACGCCGGTGCGGTTGCGCACCGACGAACGCGACGGTTGGCACCTGCACCGGCGCAGCGTCGAGCGGCGGCTGGCAGACGCCGCCAGCGCGGTGCCGGGCGTACGCCGCGCCCGGGTCCGGGTCCGACGGCGCGGCGGCCAGTGGCGGCCCCGGGTGCGCGCGAGCGGCGACCCGGCGGCCCGGGCGGAGATCGAGTACGCGGTGCACCAGGAGTTGCACCGGCTCACCGCGCCCCGCCCCGGCCACGTCGACGTCCGGCTCCAGCCTCGCCGGCGTCCGGCATGACCAACGCCGGGCACCGCCTGCTGTGGACCATCATCGCGCTGCTACTGGTGGCGGGCGGAGCGGCGGCGCTGGCGGCCGGCCACGGCACCCTGCCCGGCGCCGGTGCACAGGCGATGGTGCTCAGCCCCGGAATGCTTGAGCAATGGCGGACGGCCACGCCGTGGAGCACCCTCGCCGCGGCGGTCGGCGGCGCACTACTCGCCCTGGCCGGGCAGCGCCTGCTGGCCCGGGAGGTGCGGCGACCCGCCGGTACGCTGCGCGGCACCCTGAGCCACCCCGGCCGACGACCGGGCCGCACCCGACTTTCCACCGACGTCCTCACCGACGCGCTGGTCCGCGACCTGACCGGCAACCCCGGGGTACGCCGGGCCCGCGTGGTGCTCACCGGCGAGCCGCCGCACCCCGACGTGTGGATCCGGGTGGACCTGACGGCCGACGCGACGGCCGCGGGCGTACGCGACCACGTTCGCGCCGCCGTCCACCGGTTCGCGGCGACGACCGGCTGCCAGCCGGCGCACCTTGACGTGACGGCCCACATCGAGCCGGGCCGGCCCTGACCCGCGCCGAACCGGCGGGCATGATCGGTGCCGGAACGGGCGGCGGACGGAGGTGCGCGGGTGCGGGTGGTGTCGCTGGTGCCGTCGCTGACCGAGGCGGTGGCGCTCACCCTGCCGGGGCTGCTGGTCGGCGCCACCGACTGGTGCAGCCACCCGGCCGGGCTCGACGTCGCCCGCGTCGGCGGCAGCAAGTACCCGGACCTGGACCGGGTCCGCGCGCTGCGGCCGGATCTGGTGCTGCTGAACGTCGAGGAGAACAGCCGGGCCGACGCCGAGGCGCTGCGGTCGGCAGGCGTGCCGGTGCGGGTCACCTACCCGCGTACCGTCGCGGGCGCGTTGACCGAGCTGGGCGACCTGCTGGCGGAGTTGGGCGCCCCGGCCGAGCCGGACTGGCTGCGCGCCGCCCGCCGCGCGTGGGCCGCGCCGCCCCGGCTGGTGCCACCCCGCCGCGCGGTGGTGCCGGTCTGGCGTCGGCCGTGGGTCGTGCTCGGCAGCGACACGTTCGCCGGTGACGTGCTGCGCCGGCTCGGCGTGGTCAACACCTACGACGAGCACCCCGAGCGCTATCCCCGCCCGCCCCTCGCCGAGCTGCGCGAACGGGAGCCCGACCTGGTGGTGCTACCCGACGAGCCGTACCGGTTCACCGCCGAGGACGGGCCGGAGGCGTTCCCCGGCGTACCGTGCGCCCTGCTCTCCGGTCGGCACCTCACCTGGTACGGCCCGTCCCTGGCCGAGGCGCCCACGCTCCTGGCCGAACAGTTGTCCCGGCCGGTGCTGAGCGACTGAGGCGGGCGTTTGCACCGGGCGGCCCGGCGACTCAGCCGTCGACGCCGGGGCGGCGCGCGGCCACGACACTGGCCCCGATGGAGACCGCCAGGGTCAGCACCACCACCGCGAGGGTCGACCAGACCGGCAGCTTGCCCACCGGCGTCTCGGCGAGGATGAGCTTCAGCCCCGCGAAGCCGAGCAGCAGCGCGAGCCCGTAGCGCAGGTAGCCGAACTGGCGCAGCAGGCCGGCGAGGCAGAAGTAGAGGCTGCGCAACCCCAGGACGGCGAACGCGGTGGCCGTCCAGACCAGGAAGGTGTTCGTGGTGATGGCGAGGATCGCCGCCACCGAGTCGATGGCGAAGACCACGTCGGTGGCCTCGATGGCGACGAGCGCCACCAACAGCAACGTCGCCACCCGCCGGCCGGCCACCCGGGCGGTGAACCGGTCGTCGTGGTACCGGGCGTCGGTGGGCACCAGCTTTCGGAACAGCCGGACCACGACGTTGCGTTCCGGGTCGACGTCGGGCTTTCCGCGTACGGCCAGCCGCCAGCCGGTCCAGATCAGGAAGGCGCCCAGCGCGAACCCGGCCCAGGCGAGCCGGTCCAACAGCTCGGCGCCGGCGAAGATGAACAGCAGGCGGAAGACGAGCGCCCCGACGACGCCCCAGAACAGCACCTTGTGCTGGTAGCCCGGTGGCACCCGGAAGTAGCCGAAGAGCAGGGCGAAGACGAACACGTTGTCCACCGAGAGGGCCTTCTCCAACAGGTAGCCGGAGAAGTACGCGATGGCCGGGTCGCCGCCGAGACCCCACCAGAGGACCAGCCCGAACAGCAGACCCGCGCCAATCCAGACGGCGCTCCACAGCAACGCCTCGCGTAGCTCGATGACGTGGTTGTCCCGGTGCAGGACCACGTCCACGGTGAGCAGCACGGCGATCAGCGCGCTGACCGCCGCCCAGGCCCACAGCGGCACCGCGACCGTCGCCTCAGCCACCGACGCCCTCCGCATCGACCACGGCCACCGCCCGACACCTCAAGCCGGCTGTGTCGAGCCTAGGCGAACGCCCCCGCCCCCACCGGGGCTCCGATGAAGTCGGTGCCGGCCGGTCTCGCACCCACCGCCCCGACGACGAGTGCGAAACGGGACACACCAGCGACCGGAAGTGCAAGGTCGACGAAGGGTCGGGGCGGTGTGTGGGGTCGGGGGTGGGCGGGTCTGCCGCACATCGGTGTGGGGTGATCCGGCAGGATCGAGGTGACCGGACACATCAACCGACACGGCAGGAGATCCCCGCATGAACCAGGCAGCAGGCGCCCGATCCGGCAAGCCCGAGGTGGGTCCGATCGAGGGTGCGCCGCCGGCCGACCTCGTGATCGAGGACATCACCGTGGGCGAGGGACCGCAGGCCGAACCGGGCCAGTTGGCAAGCGTGCACTACGTCGGCGTGTCGCACTCGACCGGCGACGAGTTCGACTCGTCCTGGAACCGGGGCGAGGCGTTCGAGTTCCCGCTCGGCGGCGGTCAGGTCATCGCCGGCTGGGACCAGGGCGTCGTCGGCATGCGCGTCGGCGGCCGCCGTCGTCTGACCATCCCGCCACACCTGGGGTACGGCGACCGCGGTGCGGCCGGCGTCATCAAGCCGGGCGAGACGCTCGTCTTCGTCGTCGATCTGCTCGGCGTGCGCTGACCGATGCTCGGGGGGTCGCCGGCGCGCGCCGGCGGCCCCGCGGGACTCCGATCGCTCGGGGGCGTCGTCGGCTCGCTCGGGGGGCGTCGTCGGCGCGCTGGCGGCCTCGCGGGACTCTGATCACTCGGAGGCGTCGTCGGCGCGCCGGCGGCCTCGCGGGACTCCGATCGTTCGGGGGGCGTCGGCGCGCGCTGGCGGCGCCTCGGCGGGCTCGGATCGGGCGGGCCGATCGGGCCGGGGTCAGGCGGCCAGTTGCAGGTGTGCCGGCTCGACCGCCGGGCGACGGGCAGCCTCGACGATCCGGGCCGGCTCCAGAATCGGCATCACCCGGTGCAGGCCGGTGGCGCGCAGCACCCGGGCCACGACCGGGCTCGGGTCGACCAGGACCAGTGCCCCACCACACGCCCGAGCACGCAGGTGCGTGGCGAGCAGCGTGCGGACGCCGGCGGCGGAGAGCAGCCGCAGCCCGGACAGGTCCACCTGGAGCACCGGACGGGCCGGCACGGACCACAGCGCGGAGCGGAACGCGGCCACCGTGGCGATGTCGACCTCGCCGGCCACCCGCACGAGGACCATCTGGTCACTCACGCTGACCTGCACGTCCAGCCGGTCGCTCCGCTCTCCCATGCCCAGAAATCTAGCCGCCCCCACCGACAGTTTCGGCCTCTGCAGGAGTGATTCCGGGTACGCCCAGGGTCTTACCCCGAGGTGCCCCTCATCCCCCTCGGGGTGCAGGCCCGGGGCACGCTCCTCGCCGCGCCATCGAACGCCAACCGCCGGGCCCGGCCGTGATCGACTCCAGGTCCGTGAAACCGGGGTATCCGCAGCAGCGGAACACCCCGACACCACGAATACCGTGTCGATCATGGGCGGGGGTCGGTGCCGGCGGTGGAGAATAGGCCGATGCTGATCCCCCGGCCCCGGCCGCCCCGGTTGATTCGTCCGGTCCGCGAGCCGGCCACCGTACCCCCGGCGTTGGCCGGCGCCTGGGCGCCGACGGACCGCAGGCTCGACCGGGCCGAGTTGCTGCCCCTCCCCGACGGCGCCGTCGGCCCGGAGGACGTGCTTGTCGACGACGCCGGCCGGGTGATCAGTGGCGACGAGGCCGGCCGGCTCTGGTGCTGGCCGGTCGACGCGCCGGCCGGCACCCGCCCCCGACCGCTTGCCGAGACCGGTGGCCGACCGCTCGGCATCGAGCTGGACGCCTCCGGTGAGGCTCTCGTCGTCTGCGACGCGTACCGCGGGCTGCTGCGGGTGACGCCCGACGGCGCGGTACGCGAACTGACCGGGACAGCGCCCCTGGTGCACCTGGCCAACAACGCGACGGTGGCCCGCGACGGCACCATCTACTTCACCGACTCCTCCGACCGGTTCCCGGTCTCGCACTGGAAACGGGACCTGCTGGAGCACCGCCCCAACGGTCGGGTGCTGGCCCACCACCCGGGCAGCGGCCGGACCGAGGTGGTGGCCGACGGGCTGTACTTCCCCAACGGGATCGCGCTGACCCCGGACGAGTCGGCGCTGATGCTCGTGGAGACCAGCACCCACCGCCTGCTCCGCGTCGAACTGGGCGGCGGCGTCCGGGTGCTCGCCGACCTGCCCGCGTACCCGGACAATCTCTCCGCCGTCGGCGACGGGACGTACTGGATCGCGTTGCCCAGCCCACGGGTGCCGATCGCCGAGCGGCTGCTGCCGCACCCGCGACTGCGTCAGATCGCCGCGTTGCTGCCCGACGCGGTGCAGCCGCAGCCGCGCCGCTACGGGCTTGTCGCGCTCGTCGACGGCGCGGGCGCGGTCCGCCGGACGCTGCACG
This sequence comes from Micromonospora sp. NPDC023888, assembly GCF_040639415.1. Classification (NCBI taxonomy): domain Bacteria; kingdom Bacillati; phylum Actinomycetota; class Actinomycetes; order Micromonosporales; family Micromonosporaceae; genus Micromonospora; species Micromonospora sp. NPDC023888. The sequence continues at coordinate 74,361 of NZ_JBEZZW010000019.1, forward strand.
GCCCGACCGGGCACTACCAGATGATCACCGGGGTACGCCAGCACGGCGAGCACCTCTGGCTGGGCAGCCTGACCGGGGCGGGAGTGGCCCGCGTACCGCTGGGGTGACACCCCCGGCGGGCCGGCCCGCCGTGGTGGCGGACCGGCCCGGGATGCGGCGACGGTGTCTCAGCGGCCGCTGACCGAGGGCGCCGGGGCGGGCGAACCGCCGGCCACCGCGCCCGGGTGCGCCGGGGCGACCGGCGCGGGCTTGAGCCCGGGCGGCACCGGCAGGGCGCTACCCCGGACGAACTCGTCCCAGCTCACGTTCCACGCGGTCCAGCCGTTGCCCGGCTGCAACTCCACCTCGGTGCCCTTGACGGTGATCAGGTCGCCGACCTGCGTCACCCCCATCAACCAGTCGGCTGCGGTCGCGGAGACGTTCGCGCAGCCGTGCGAGACGTTCGTGCTGCCCTGGTCACCCTCCGACCACGGCGCGGAGTGGATGAACTCACCACCCCAGGTGTAGCGCTGGGCGTCGTCGACGTCGACCACGTAGCCACCGTTCGGATCACCCCGGGTGTCGAAGGTGGTCCGCTCGTGCTTCTCCATGATCACCATCTTGCCGCTGGAACTCGGTGTGCTCGGCTTGCCCAGGCTGACCGGGATCCGGCGGATCTGCTTGCCGTCGCGCAGCACCGTCATCTGCTTGGTGGCGTTGTCGATCTCCAGCGACAGTTGGCGTCCGATCTTGGAGGTCGCGGTCCGCTCGGCGTCGCCGACCCGGTCCTTGCCGATCGGCAGGCCCTCCAGCCCGGCCCGGACACTGATCGTGGTCCCCGGCTTCCAGAAATCGGGCGCCCGGTAATAGACCTGACTGCCGTCTTCGAGCCACGACCAGGTGCCCGGCTGCGGAGGATTCGTCTTCACGAACAACCGCCGCTGAACATCTGCTCTGGCCTCTTTCGGAATTGCCGGGTCGAACGCGACGGTTACCGGCATCGCCGTGCCGTACGTCCGATTACCCACGAAATAGAGGGTGCTGGTGATCTGTGGTTTGGTCGATTTGGCCATGGTGGTGAACGTGCTGGTGCGGGTGGTGGTGGCACCGGAGTCCCCGGTCGCTGTCACCTCGGCGGTGTACGTCCGACGCGGTTGCAGCGGCGCCGTCGGCACCCAACCCGAGCCGTCTTCGCGCGGCTCCGCGCCGACCTGCTTGCCCTTGTCGTCGGTGAGGCGTACGCCGGTGACCCGGCCACCCTTGACCACGGTGCCCACCTCTGCGCTGACCGGGACGTCCCGGGCCTTGTCCGCCGGCGTCACGGCGAGGTCCGGGCCGGCGACGTGGTGCTTGGCCGAACCATTGGCCGGGTCCCGCTCGGCGGTGCATCCACCCAGGATGAGTGGTGCGGCTGCGATGGTTACCGCCAACAGCGTCAATCGCCGCCTAGACGTCATGTTCAGTCCCCCCGTTTTCGACTTCCCTCCGACACATTCTCACCTGCCCAGCACTGGGTATCCGCGGTATTCAGAAATAATCGGCCGCGCATTTACCGACGCATTTGCCGACGATGTTCCACTTGGCGGATGAGGCGTTCAACCGACACGTGTCGTGCCCTCTGCTCCGCTTGAGCGACCCCACCCCGCCTGTCCGGATGACGGGCGTCTGGCCGCGGGTCCGCCCGGCCGGCCTGTTCGCCCCGGCGCGGCCACGCGCCCGACCCGAGGAGCGCGGAAGGAGGAGGTCACGCCGGAGGGCGCACCTCGGGGGCTGACTTTTGTCGACTGAAGCGAAACTTCTGCCGAACGCGACGAAGCTTTGCCTTCGTCCGGGGGCAAGGGTAAGGTCACGATCCAGATAGAGGGTTGCCCATTCGTCGATCAGCCTGCCGCCACCCCTGCCGGGTCGCCGTGTTCCGCCCCCGACGGGGGGCCGGGGCCGCACCGGCGCGCTGTCCTCACCGGCGCGTCGTCCTCACCGTCCAGCCGGAGCCCGCCTCCGGCCGGTTCGGCGCGCCCGGGTGACGGCAGCCAGGTCGACCGCCGCCGACGGCGTACCTGCCGTCAGGAAGGGACCACCACCATGGATCAACAGCTCAACCGACCGACACCGGCAACCGAGCCGATCAGCCGACGCGGAGTGCTGCGCGCCGCGACCGTCTCCGCCGCCGCCGTCGGCGCCGCCGGACTGCTCGCCAGCCCGGCCACCGCCGCACCCGCCGGGCAGTCCCAGGGTCGGCGTCGGGTGCCGGTCGACCGGATCAGCATCCAGCTCTACACCCTGCGCGACCAGCTCACCGCCGACCTGCCCGGCACCCTGGACGCGCTGCGCCGGATCGGCTACCGGCGGGTGGAGCACGCCGGATTCGTCGGACGCACCGCCGCGCAGTTCCGGGCCGCGCTCGACGAGGCCGGGTTGCGTGCCACCTCCGGGCACACCGGCATCCCACAGCCCTTCGACGCCGCCGCCTGGGAGCAGTCCCTCGCCGACGCCAACGTCGTGGGCTGCAAGAAGATCGTCCACCCGTACTTCGGTCGGGACGCCAACGGTCAGGCGATCCGGGACCCCAACGTCTACCGTGCCCTGGCGCGCGACCTGAACAAGGCCGGCCGGCTGGCCGAACGCGCCGGGCTCGACTTCGGCTACCACAACCACCAACTGGAGTTCGTGCCGTTGACCGACGGCTCGACCGGCTTCGAGATCCTCACCGGGCAGACCGACCCGCGCCTTGTCCACTTCGAGCTCGACCTCTACTGGACCTGGCGGGGCGCGCACGACCCGGTCGACGTGTTCCGGGCCAACCGCGGCCGGATCCGCCAGGTGCACGTCAAGGACCTCGACGTCGAGGGCGGTTTCGCCGACCTCGGCGACGGTGTCATCGACTTCGGCCGCATCTTCGACCACGAGCGGGAGGCCGGCATCGAGGAGTACATCGTGGAGCGCGACGACGCGGGCACCGCGCCACGCTCCCCCGCCGACGCCCTGGACACCGCCCGCGTCGGCTTCGACTATCTCGCTTCACTCCGGTACTGAAACACCTCGGGGGACAATTTTGATGAACAGGACCGCATTCGTGTCCGCCCTGCTGCTGGTGACGGCCGGTCTGGCCGTACCACCGTCAGCCGCGGCCGCCGCGCCGGCGCCGCCGCCGGACAGCAGCTTCCAGAAAGTGACGCTCAACGACTTCCCGGGCGAGCCGATGAGCCTCGCCGTCCTGCCCGACCTGCGGGTGCTGCACACCTCCCGCACCGGAGAGGTCCGCATCCACGACCCGCGCACCGGGCTGAACACCCTCGCCGCCGACATCCCCGTGTACGAGCACGACGAGGAGGGGCTGCAGGGGGTCGCCATCGACCCGAACTTCGCCCAGAACAAGTGGGTCTACCTCTACTACTCGCCGCCGATGGACACGCCCGTGGACGACCCGGCGACCCCGGGCGTCAACGAGGGGGACGCGCCGGAGACCGGCACCGCGGCGGACTGGCAGCGGTTCAAGGGCGCGCTGCGGCTGTCCCGGTTCAAGCTGGACGGGATGAAGCTCAACCTCGCCAGCGAGCAGCAGATCATCGACGTGCCCACCGACCGGGGCATCTGCTGCCACGTCGGCGGCCAGATCGACTTCGACAGCAAGGGCAACCTGTACCTGTCGACAGGTGACGACACCAACCCGTTCGCCTCCGACGGCTACATCCCGATCGACGAGCGGGCCGACCGCAACCCGGCGTTCGACGCCCAGCGCAGCGCGGCCAACACCAACGACCTGCGTGGCAAGCTGCTGCGGATCAAGGTGAAGAACGGTGGCGGTTACACCGTGCCGGCCGGCAACCTGTTCAAGCCGGGCACGGCGCAGACCCGCCCGGAGATCTACGCGATGGGGCTGCGCAACGCGTTCCGGTTCTCCGTGGACCGGCGTACCGACAACGTGTACGTGGGTGACTACTCCCCGGACGCCTCCAACCCGAACCCCGAGCGCGGGCCGGCCGGGCACGGCCGGTGGATGCTTGTCGACAAGCCGGCGAACTACGGCTGGCCGTACTGCGTGACCCCGACGATCGCCTACCGCGACTACGACTTCGCCACCGGTGAGTCCGGCGCCAAGTTCAACTGCAAGCGCCCGGTCAACGACTCACCGCACAACACCGGCAAGCGCGTGCTGCCGCCGGTCGAGCAGCCGCAGGTCTGGTACGCGGCCGCTGCCTCCGCCGAGTTCCCGCAGCTCGGTACCGGCGGTATCGCCCCGATGGGCGGCCCGGCGTACGACTACGACGGGACCAGCACGTCGCGTACCCGCTGGCCGGCCTACTACGACGGGGTGCCGCTGTTCTACGAGTGGACCCGCGACTACATCAAGGAGTTCCGCCTCGACGAGGACGGCGACGTCAAGGACATCCGGCCGGTGGCGCCCTCGCTGGTGGTGGACAACCCGATGGACATGGAGTTCGGCCCGGACGGCGCGCTCTACGTGCTGGAGTACGGCGACGGCTACTTCGCCGAGAACCCGGACGCCCAGTTGTCCCGGATCGACTTCGTCCGGGGCAACCGGACGCCGATCCCGAAGATCAGTGGCACCCCGACCGTCGGGCAGGCCCCGCTCACCGTCTCGTTCTCCAGCGCCGGCACCACCGACCCGGACGGTGACAAGCTCAGCTACGCGTGGGACTTCAACGCCGACGGTTCGGTGGACAGCACCAACCCGAACGCGACCTGGACGTTCCCGGAGAACGGCTCGTACACGCCGACGCTGAAGGTGACCGACCGCACCGGACGGTCCGCCTCGGCATCCCTGCCGCTCGTGGTCGGCCCGACCGCACCGGTCGTCGAGTTCGTCACCCCGGAGGCCGGGCAGCCGTTCCAGTTCGGGCAGACGGTCGCGTACGAGGTGAAGGTCACCGACGACCTGCCGGTGGACTGCTCCCGGGTGAAGGTGACCTACGTGCTCGGGCACGACGAGCACGGGCACCCGCTCTCCACCTCGACGGGTTGCTCCGGGTCGATTCCCACCTTCCTGGACGGTGGGCACTCCGGCGCGGACAACCTGACCGCGGTGTTCGTCGCCGAGTACACCGACGCCCCGACCGAGCCGGGCGTGCCCCCGCAGTCCGCCTCGGCAACTGTCGTGCTGGACCCGACCCCGGTGGCCGGTCTGGCCGGCTGACCACCTCACGATGACAGCGGCGGCGGCCGGATCACTCCGGTCGCCGCCGCTCGTCGTCTCTCCGCCGGCCAGCGCGACGTGCGGGCCGGCGGAACGTGCGGGCCGGCGGAACGTGCGGGCCGGCGGAACGTGCGGGCCGGCGCGACGCACGGCCCGGCCTCCGGTCGCCGCTCAGGTCCAGTCGCTGTCGACGTGGTTGTCCCGCCAGCGTCCGCCCACCGGCGGGGTGTCCAGCAGCATCCCGTCGCCGGCGTTGCCGGCCAGGTCGTTGTCCTCGACCCGGCAGTCCACGCAACTGCCCCGCTCGGTGATCCACAGCCCGTGCGTCTGGGTCTGGTCGTCGTGGTTGTCCCAGATCCGGTTGCCCCGCACCGTGGCCGAGTCGAACGGCGCGTCGATCGTGATCCCGGCTCGCCGCTCGGGTGCGGGAGACAGTTCGTATCCACAGCCGGGCGGCGGCACGTCCCCGCTCCACGCGCTGAACCCGTCGGGGCGTACCGGGGCGAGGGTGAGTTCGTCGCCGGTGTTGGAGGCGACCATGGCGACGGCTCGTCCGACCCGCAGGACCTTGCCCCGGTGCCCGTCGTGCGGCCAGTTGGCCGACCGGTCCACCAGGCACCGCTCGCTGTAGCGGACGGCATCGCCGGTACCGCCGGCACCCTCCGCGCACTGCCGCCCGTTGTTGCGGATCCGGTTGTTGAGCAGCACCGTGTCGGTCATCTGGTGGTCGATCCGGACCGCGTCCAGGCCGTTGCCCCAGAACTCGTTGCTCTCGATGACCACGTCCCGGATCGAGCCCTGGTAACCGCGCCCGAGATCCTGCGCGTGATAGCCGTGCCGCCCGTTGCCGCTGATCCGGTTGCCCCGCACGGTGTACGGACCCGGGCTGTTGCCGACGCTGACCCCGTCGCGGATGTTGCCGTCGATGACGCAGTCGGTGAGCAGCCCACCCCGTCCGGCGACTGCCGCGGTGCCCTGCGCGGAGATGTCGAAGCCGGCCTCCAGGTTGCCGGTCATGGTGCAGGCGGAGACGATGAGACCGTCGGCGCCCCAGTCGGAGATGCCGAACCGGTTGCCCTGGCTGTGGCAGCCGATGATGCGGTAGCCGCGCGGCGGCGGCCAGTAGTCCTTCTGCAACTCCAGGAAGATGCCGTTGGTGCCGTTGGCGAGCGTCGTGCAGTTGGCGATGGTCAACCGTTCCACGGTGCCCCAGCCGCCGATGCCCACGCCGATGCCGGCGCCGCCGATCTGCTCGCCGTTGTCGAGGCGGCCACAACCGACCACCACCACGCCGTCGATCAGCGAGTCCTGGAGGAAGTCGCAGCCCAGCCCGGTGGCCGCGGTGTGGTGGATGTAGAGGTTGCGGAACACGCCGCGCACGACGTACTGGAGGCCCAGGCCCTTGGCGAGGTAGTTGTACTCGGCCATGGCCACGCCGGAGCCGTCGATCTGGAAGTCGGCGAAGGTGCAGTCGGCGATGTGCCGGTCCCGGTCGGCGCCGTGCTGCACCGTCGTCCAGAAGGCCAACGGGGTCGGGTCGGCCCGGTTGCCCTCGTTGCTGAGCATGAACCGGGTCGCCGCCGGGCCGGCCCCGACCAGCGACACTCCGCTGCGCCACACCGTGCCGGCGTCGCGGATCGAGTAGATGCCCGGCGGGCAGTAGATGACCCGGGCCCGGCCGTCCGAGGCGTAGCCGGCGCCGAGGCGGTCGACGAGGGCGGCAAGCGCGGGCTGGTCGTTTGTCGCGCCGTCGCCGGTCAGCCCGTACTCCAGGGCGTCGCAGTAGAGCGGCGCGCCGGCCGAGGCGGGCCGTCGTACCCGGACCGAGTTCAGTAGCAGCTCGTTCGCCACAGCCACAGGCCGGCTCCCTTCGACGCGTTCGGTGCGCTTCGGCGGGGCCGACTTCCCGATGACGCCGCCGGGAAACCCCCGCCCGATGGCACCGCAGGGAACCCGGACGTGCGCCGGCCCCGGCGCCGCACAGGCAGCGCCGGGGCCGGGTACGCGCCTCAGACGGCGGCGATCAGCAGCGCCGGGCGCTCCACGCAGTCGGCGACGTGCCGCAGGAAACCGCCGGCCACCCCACCGTCACAGACCCGGTGGTCGAAGGTGAGGCTGAGCTGGGTCACCTTGCGGACGGCGAGTTGCCCGTCGACCACCCACGGCTTGTCCACGATCCGCCCGATCCCGAGCAGCGCCGCCTCCGGGTGGTTGATGATCGGCGTGGAGCCGTCGACGCCGAAGACCCCGTAGTTGTTGAGCGTGAACGTGCCGCCGGTCAGCCGGGCCGGCGGCAGGCTGCCCGCCCGCGCGGCGGCGGTGGTCGCCGCCAGTTCGGCGGCCAGTTCGGCGGTGGTGAGCCGCTGCGCGTCGCGCAGCACCGGCACCAGCAGACCCCGGTCGGTCTGCGCGGCGATGCCGAGGTGCACCCCGGCGGACTGGACGATCCGCTGCGCCTCGGTGTCGACCCGGGCGTTGAGCTGCGGGAACCGGCGCAGTCCGCTGAGGCAGATCCGGGCCAGCAGGGCCAGGATGCTCACCGGCGCGTCGGGCGTCGCCGCGTTGATCGCGGCCCGGGTCTCCAGCAGCCCGGTGGCGTCCACGTCGACCCAGATGGTCACCTCCGGGATCTCCCGCCGGCTGCGGGAGAGCTTGTCGGCGATGACCTTGCGGACGCCGGTGAGCGGGACGATCACGTCGTCGTCCCCGGAGGGCACCGGCGCGACGGGGGCGTCCGGCACGGCGGCGAGCCGGGCGGCGGGTACGGTCAGCGCCGCCTCCACGTCGGCACGGCGGATCACTCCGCCGGGCCCGGTGCCCCGTACCGCGGTCAGGTCGACGCCATGCTCCCGGGCCAGCCGCCGCACGATCGGCGAGATGACCAGGACGGTCGGCCGCACCGGGTCGCCGGGCGCGTCTCCCGCGCCCGGGGCAGCGCCGGCAGCCGCGCCGACCCCGACGGCCGGGGCCGCAGCACCGGTCGGGGTGGTGCCACCGGTCGGGGCGACGCCGCCCCTCGGGGTGGTGCCACCGGGCCGCGTGGTGTCGGGCCGCGTGGTGTCGGTCCGCGTGGTGTCGGCCGGTTCGGGGGCGAGCGTCAGCCGCGGCCGGCGTCGACGGCGGGTGGCACCGCCGTGGCCGGTGCCGTAGCCGATCAGCACGTTGCCGGAGCCGGCCCGCTCCTCTTCGCGGTAGGTGGCGTGCCCGGCCGGCTCGTCTCCGCCGTCCAGCGGCGCGATGGTGATCAACGGCTGGCCGACCGGGCGTACCTCACCGGCCGCGCCGTGCAGGGTGACCACCCGGCCGGCGTACGGGCAGGGCACGTCGACGACAGCCTTGGCGGTCTCCACCTCGACCACGCTCTGGTCGACAGTGACCACGTCGCCCACCGCGACCCGCCACTCGACGATCTCGGCCTCGCTCAGCCCCTCGCCCAGGTCGGGCAGGAGGAAGACCTGCGTCCGCTCGACGGTGGTCATGCCGCGCTGCCCTGCGCCGCCCAGCGCGAATCCGGCTGGTCGTCCCACTGAAGTCGGGCCACCGCGTCGAGCACCCGGTCCACACCGGGCAGGTGGGTGTGCTCGAGCATCGGCGCCGGGTACGGGATGTCCAGCCCGGCGACCCGCAGCACCGGGGCGTGCAGCGCGTGGAAGCAACGCTCCTGCACCCGGGCGGCGATCTCCGCGCCGACCCCCGCGAAGCCCTGCGCCTCCTGGATCACCACACACCGGCCGGTGCGCCGGACCGAGGCGGCGATGGTCTCGTCGTCGAACGGCACGATGGTGCGGACGTCCACCACCTCCAGGTCCCAGCCCTCCTCGCGGGCGGCCTCGGCGGCCTCCAGCGCGACCGGCACCGCCGGCCCGTACGCCACAAGTGTGGCGTCGCGTCCCGGCCGGCGCACGACGGCCCGCCCGAACGGCTCGGTCCGGGTCGGCAGGGCCGTCTCGGCGCTGCCGAAGTAGAGCTTCTTGGGCTCCATGAAGACCACCGGGTCGGGGTCGTCGATCGCCTCGCGCAGCAGCGAGTACGCGTCCTCGACGGTCGCCGGGGTGACCACCTTCAGGCCGGGGGTGTGCGCGTAGTACGCCTCGGACGAGTCGCAGTGGTGCTCGACCCCGCCGATCCCACCGGCGTACGGCACGCGGATCACGATGGGCACGCTGAGCTTGCCCCGGGTGCGGTTGCGCAGCTTCGCCACGTGCGAGGCGATCTGCTCGAACGCCGGGTACGCGAACGCGTCGAACTGCATCTCGACCACCGGCCGCAGACCGGACATGGCGAGGCCGACGGCGAAGCCGACGATGCCGGCCTCGGCGAGCGGGGTGTCGAAGCAGCGGTCTTCGCCGAAGCGGGCCTGGAGGCCGTCGGTGATCCGGAAGACGCCGCCGAGCGCGCCGACGTCCTCACCGAAGACCACGACCCGGTCGTCGGCGGCGAGGGCGTCGGCGAGCGCGGTGTTCAGCGCCTTCGCCATGGTGGTGGACATCAGGCGTCACCCTCCTCGTCGCGGGCGGCGGCCAACTCGGCGCGGACCTGCTCGCGCTGTTCGACGAGCTGCGGGGTGGGCTGGGCGTAGACGTGGTCGAAGAGGCTCAGCGGGTCCACCGTCGGCTGCTCGTTCATCCGGGTCCGCAGGTCCGCCGCGTACGCCTCGGCCTGCTCGGCGACCTCGGCGACCGCCGCGTCGTCGAGCACCCCGCGGGCCCGCAGGTAGGTCTCCAGCCGGGCGATCGGGTCGCGGTCGCGCCAGGCGTCGACCTCGGCGCCGTCGCGGTAGCGGCTGGCGTCGTCCGCGTTGGTGTGCGGCTCCATCCGGTAGGTGTGCGCCTCGACGAGGAACGGCCCGTTGCCGGCGCGGGCGTGGGCGACCGCGCGGGTGAGCACGGCGAGCACCGCCACCGGGTCGTTGCCGTCGACCTGCTCGCTGGGTACGCCGTAGCCGACGCCCTTGTAGGCAAGCGACGGGGCGGCGGTCTGCCGGGACAGCGGGACGCTGATGGCGTAGCGGTTGTTCTGCACGAAGTAGACCACCGGCGCCTTGAACACGGCGGCGAAGTTGATCCCCTCGTGGAAGTCGCCCTCGCTTGTCGCGCCGTCGCCGATGAAGGCGAGCGCCACGGTGTCGCGGCCCTGGTACGCCTCGCCGTGTGCCAGCCCGGCGGCGTGCACGCACTGGGTGGCGAGTGGCGTGCACTGCGGTGCGGTGTGGACCTCGGTCGGGTCGTAGCCGCAGTGCCAGTCGCCGCGCAGCAGGGTGAGCACCTCGACCGGATCGATGCCCCGGGCAACCAGCGCCATCGACTCACGGTAGGTGGGGAAGACCCAGTCGGTGTCGCGGACCGCGAGCACCGCGCCGACCTGGCACGCCTCCTGCCCCCGGGAGGACGGGTAGACGGCCAGCCGGCCCTGCTTGGTCAGGGCGGTGGCCTGGGTGTCGAACCGGCGGCCGAGCACCATCCGGCGGTACAGCTCGCGCAGCGCCTCGACGGGCGGCTCCGGGTAGTCGGCGCGGGCCGGCAGTGGCGTGCCGGTCGGGTCGAGCAGTCGGACGGGTTCGGTGTTCGGCAGTAGCGGGCGCGCCGGGTCGGGCGGGGTGGCCGCTCGACGCGTACGCGGGGATGCCCTGCGGACCGCCTGGGGAGTGGTCGTCACGGCGGAACCTCCTGGGACGTGTGGTGAGCCTATGCTTCCGCGTGGCGGATGATTGACTCAAGATCCACGCAGAAGGCGGGACGGTTGGCATGCGGAGGGCGCATCAGTGAGCCAGGAAACCGGTGACGAAGCGGCCCGGGCGGCGGGATCGGGACGATCGGTTCGAGGCCTCGACGAGGTGGACCGGCGGATCCTCGACGAGCTGGTCCGGGACGGGCGCACGTCGGTGCGCACCCTCGCCGAACGGATCCACATTTCCCGCACCAACGCGTACGCGCGGGTGGAGCGGTTGCTGCGCGACGGGGTCATCACCGGGTTCCACGCCCAGGTGGCACCCGAGGCCGCCGGGCTGGGCACCTCGGCGTACATGGCGCTGACGATCGAGCAGAACACCTGGCGGGAGGTGTCGGCCGAGCTGGCCCGGGTCCGCTATGTCGAGCACGTCGCGTTGCTCAGCGGCGAGCACGACGTGCTGGCGCTGGTCCGGGCTCCGGACAACGCCGCCCTGCGGGACGTGGTGTTGGACCGGGTGCAGCGCATCGCCGGGGTGTTGTCGACGCGGTCCTGGCTCGTCTTCGAGGAGTTCGGCGGGACACAGAGTCCCTGGCAGTAGGCCATAACACGAACTCATTGGCAGAAATGCCGAGATAGACGAATTGCCGCAGAACGCCGCTACTATCCGCGACGTGGCTATATCGAATGAGTTGTGGGCGCAGGCCCGGGTCGCCGCACCGCCCCCGACCAGGCCGGCATCGAGCAGGCCGGCGTCAACCGGGCCGCGGTCCTTCCGCGGGGACATCGAAGGCATGCGGGCGGTAGCCGTGCTGCTGGTGCTCCTCGGCCATGCCGGAGTGCCGTACCTGCCCGGCGGTTTCGTCGGTGTCGACGTGTTCTTCGTGATCTCCGGCTTCCTCATCACCGGTCTGCTGCTTGAGGAACTCGACAAACGTGGCCGGCTCTCACTCACCGACTTCTACGCCCGACGAGCGAAGCGGCTGCTCCCCGCCGCCGCGACAGTCCTCATCGCGACGCTGGTGCTCACCTACGTCTTCCTGCCTCGCGGCCGCTGGTCGGCCACCGCCTGGGACGTCATCGCCAGCGCCTGCTACGCCATGAACTGGCGGATGGCCGGGCAGTCCGCCGACTACGTGGCCGCCAACGACGCCGCCAGCATCGCCCAGCACTTCTGGTCCCTCGCCGTCGAGGAGCAGTTCTACCTGGTGTGGCCGCTGCTGCTGATCGCCCTCGGGTGGTTCGCCCGCCGCCACCGACGTGCCGGCCCCGGCCTCTACCTGCTCGGGTTGGCGCTGATCGCGGTCCCCTCGTTCGCCTGGGCGCTGTACGTCTCACCGACCGACCCGTCGGCGTACTACGTCACCACCACCCGGATGTGGGAGCTGGCCCTCGGCGGCGCCGTCGCCGTCACGACGATCTGGTGGAGCCGGTCACCGCGCCTGGTGGCCGTCCCGCTGGCCTGGGCCGGGGTGATCGCCGTCTGCGCCTCGGCCGCGCTGATCACCACGGAGGCCGGCTTCCCCGGCTACGCCGCGCTCGGCCCCACCCTCGGCACGGCCACGGTGATCGCGTTCGGTCCGGCCGCCGGCCGCGCCGGCCCCGCCCTCCTGCTGGGCCGGCAGCCGCTGCGCTACGTCGGTGGGATCTCCTACTCGCTGTACCTGTGGCACTGGCCGGTGCTTGTCGCCGCGCAGGCGTACTTCGGTGACCTCGGCGTCGGCCCCGCGCTCGCCGTCGTGGCCGCCTCGGCGATCCCCGCCGTGCTCACGTACCACTTCGTCGAGAACCCGGTACGCCGGTCACCGACCCTCGCCGACCGGCCATCCGCCGCCCTGCGCATCGGCGCCGTCTGCACCGGCGCGGCAGCGCTCGCCGGCCTGACCTTCCAACTGGCCATTCCGACGACGGACACGACGTCCCCGTCGGTCATCATGGGCCAGGTGCCCGGAGGGTCCCCGCAGGCGGAGCCACCGGCCGCGCCGGGCGCCGCGGCGCTCGGCGGATCCCCCCGCACCAGCCGGGCCGGGGTGCCCGTCGACAAGGTCGCCTCGATCGTTCCCGACCCGGCGCGAGCGGCCCAGGACGCGCCGCTGTTGCAGGCGACGAAGAGTTGCCACGTGTCGCTGGAATCCGCGACGCCGGAGGTGTGCGTCTACGGGAAGATGAACTCGGCGACCACTATCGCGCTCGCCGGTGACTCCCATGCCGACCAGTGGGTCCCCGCCATGCGGCAGGCGGCGGAGACCAACGGGTGGCGCCTCGCCACCTACACCAAGGGCGGCTGCCCGTTCCTGACGGCGGAGATCTCCCTGAACGACAGGCCCTACACCTCCTGCACCGAATGGAACAGGAAGGTCCGGCAGACGCTGCTCGGCGCCGGCCGCCCGGACCTGCTGATCGTCACCAACGCCGAGTACCCGGTCAACGGCGAGCCGCGCTCGGAATGGCGGTCCGCGCTGGTCCGCGAGCTGCGCAAGACGTGGAGCGGCATGATCGCGGAGAAGGTTCCGGTGGTGGTGCTGCGGGACACGCCGCTGCACCTGAAGGACATCGCCGAGTGCGTGTCGAAGAACCGGAACCGGCTGACGAAGTGCGCCGACAGCCGGGACGACGTCCTGGGGCGCGGGGGCGGTCCGGCCCAGGAGGAAGCGGCCGACGGGCTGGCCGGCGCCCACCTGATCGACCTGAACGACTGGATCTGTCCCGCGGACCGGTGCGCCCCCGTCATCGGAGGGGTGCTCGTCTGGCGCGACGCGCACCACCTGAGCGCCACGTACTCGACCACCCTCGCACCCCAGGTGGGCGCCGCGCTCAAGCCCGTGCTCGCCGAGCTGTGACCCGCGGGGGCGGACCGGTCCTCACCGTTCGGGAGGGGCCTCCAGCCCCTCCCGGTCGGCCAGCTCCAACAGCGGCTCCAACGAGTGCCGGTCGCCGTCCAGGCCGGCGTGCGGGTCGCCGCGCTCGGCGAAGCGGGCCGGCACGGACCGCACGTCGAAGTCCTCCGGTCGGGCGTCGTCCAGCTCCGCCCAGGTCAGCGGCGCCGACACCAGCGCCTGGGGTGTGGGGCGGATCGAGTACGCCGAGGCCATCGTGTGGTCCCGGGACATCTGGTTGTAGTCGACGAAGACCGGGCGGTCCCGCTGGTCACGCCACCAGGTGGTGGTGACCAGCTCCGGAAGCCGGCGCTGCATCTCCCGGCCCAACGCGAGCACCGCCCGACGGCAGTCGCCGAAGCTCCACCTCGGCTCGATCGACAGGTAGACGTGCAGGCCCCGCCCGCCGGTGGTCTTCGGGTAGCCGGTCATCCCCAACTCGGCGAGGAACGCCCGCACCTCCCGGGCGACCGGCACCACCTGGTCGAAGCCGACGCCGGGCAGCGGGTCGAGGTCGATGCGCAACTGGTCGGGTCGTTCCACGTCGGCGGCGGTGACCGGCCAGGGGTGAAACCGCAGGGTGCCCAGGTTGGCCGCCCAGATCACCACTGCCAACTCGCTCGGCGCGACCTCGTCGGCGGTCCGGCCACTGGGGAAGGTGATGTGCGCGGTGCGCACCCAGTCGGGCGCGCCCGCCGGCAGCCGCTTCTGGTAGAACGCGTCGCCCCGGTTGGTCTGCCGGGTGGCGATCGTCGCGCCTTCGAAGACGCCCCGCGGCCAGCGTTCGAGCATCGTCGGCCGGTCCCGCAGGGCGCGCAGGATCCCGTCACCCACCGACAGGAAGTAGCGGACCACGTCCAGCTTGGTCAGCCCGCGCTCCGGAAAGTACGGCTTGTCGGGGCTGGAGACGCGGACCAGCCGCTCCCCCACCTGAATCTCCTCCGCCACCGTGGCCACGCCCCCGAGCGTACGGCTCGGGGGCGGGCCGGCGGGTTAGGGCCTGTGTCAAAGTCCTCGGGCGAGCCGAGGCGGAGTCCAGGCGGCGGTCCGGCAAGGCGGAGATTGGCCCGGATACCGGTGTTGTATCCGGGCCAATCTCCAACGCGGCCGGTCGTCGTCTGGGCCCGCCGCAGGCCGGCCAGGGGCTTTGACACAGGCCCTAGCGGCCGGGAACCAGCGTGGCGGGTTGCTGCGGCAACTCCTGGGTCTGGCCGTCGACAGGCGCCTGCGGCGTCGCGGGCGGCTCCTCGGCCACAGCGGTCTGCTGCTCGACCGGCACCCGCTGCGACGACCGGCGGGCCACGAAGCCCGGCGTCCAGTCCTTCAACCGCAGCGCGGGCCGCTCGACCAGCTTCCAGGACAGGAACGCGGCGGCGAAGGCGACCGCGACCGACATCGCCGCGAACGGCACGTAGCCCCAGCGGCTCCAGCCGAGGCTCGTCATCACCTGCTGGAGGACGAACCCGTAGATGTAGATGCCGTACGAGTAGTCGTTCTTGCGGCCCACCCAGTGCAGTTGGCGTGGCATCCGCACCGACAACCAGACCAGCAGGTACGCGAACGCGGGCAGCCCGATGACGAAGAAGCCACCGACGAGCAGGGACAACCCGAGCGCCACCGCCGAGCCGATGCCCAGCGCGTCGTTGATCGGCACCCGCTCCCGGTAGAGGTCCAGGGTCGCGCCGAAGGCGAAGAGGAAGCCCAGGTAGACGATGTAGTGGAAGTTCATCGTGCCGACCAGCGGCGACACGAAGCTCCAGCTCGCCGTCGACACCGGGCCGCTGAGCCGTCCGGCGCTCACCCAGTCCTGCAGGATGCTCAGGTAGAGCGCGACGGTCAGGAACAGCACGAACCGGCGGGCGTTGCGCAGCACGGCGGTCACGGCCAGGACGCCCACCACGACGTAGCAGAACATCTCGTACTTGAGCGACCACAGGGCGCCGTTGAAGACGCTGTAGTTGACCTTCTGACCCCACGGGGTGGTCTCCGTGAACAGGTCGTGGACGCCGTACTGGCGGACACCGGTCCACCAGTTGGCCCGCAGGTAGGCCAGCGGACCGCCCCGGTCCCAGGCGTTGTCGAAGAAGCCGGCGGTGCTGCCGTGCTCGCGCAAGGTGACGAGCGGGGCGATCACCAGCGCGCTGACCAGCAGGCACACCCAGAGGCCGGGGAAGATCCGCAGGGCCCGGTGCCAGGCGTAACGGATGATGCCGGTACGGCGAGCGCTGCGGGTGATCAGCAGGCCGGACAGCACGAAGAAGCCGTACACGGCCATGGTGCCGACGTTCGTCTGCCGACCGGTCAGGTAGTAGCCCAGGTCGTTGGCGCCGAAGCCGAGCGGTTTGGAGTGTGACAGCACGACGCCGACGGCGAGGCAGAGCCGGATCAGCCCGATGCCGTTGCTCCGGCCGGAGAGCAGGTCGGCCAACGTGCCGCGGGACCGGATGAGAGCGGGGGTAGTCATGCGGTCAGGCACCTCTCGGCATCAGGCGGGCACCTCGGCGCCGGCGTGCTCCCACAACTGCTTCATCTCGGTGTGCAGGTCATCGCTCGGCGACCAACCGAGCACCTGGGCGGCCAACCCGACGTCCAGCCGCTGCCAGTTGGTCTCGGCGGGGCCGGTCTGCTCGGCCTCGACGAGGTCGGTCGGCACCTCACTCACGTCGATGAGGAGGCGGACCATATCACGCGCGCTGGCCGCCACCCCCCGACCAATGTTGATCACGCGGCCGGCCGCGTCGGGGCGGGTCGCGGCCAACTGCACGGCGGCGACCACGTCGCTGAGACCGATGAAGTCACGCCGGGAGCCGAGCGGAGCCAGCTCCAGCCGGGCCCGCTCACCGGCCCGCTGGGCGTCGCGCAGCCGGCCCGCGACCACCCCGAGCAGGCTGTGCCCGGGCTGGCCGGCGCCGATGACGTTGCCGACCCGCAGCGTGACGCCCTCGATGAGACCCTGCCGGTCCGCCGCGGTGACCGCCTCGGTGCAGCGCAGCTTGAACTCGCCGTACGGCATCACCGGCGCCGGGGTCGACTGCTCGGGCATCGACGTGTCCACCGGGACCAGCCCGTACTCGTGCACGCTGCCCATCTGGACCACCCGGACCCGACCCGGCAGTCGGCCCGCGGCCTCCAGGAGCCGCTCGACAAGCGTGACGTTGACGGCGAGCATCTGCGCCTCGGTGAGGCCCCACATCCCGCCCGCCGCGTTGATCACCACGTCCGGGTTGAGGTCACGCAGCACCGCGGTGATCTCGTCGACGTCGGCGGCGGCCAGGTCCAGCGCGCGGACCTCGACACCCGGGCCGATCCTCTTGGGGGTACGCGCCACGGCGACCACGGCGTGACCCTGGTCGGCGAGCGCGCGGCAGATCGGGCGGCCGAGGAAACCGGTGCCGCCGAGCACCACCACCCGTACCGGCTGGGCGGCGTCCTCCACCGGACGTCGTGGTCTCACGGTCATGGCGTCCCCCTGGCTGTGGTCGGTCATCGGCCCGGCCCGAACGCGTGCCGGGACAGGCTGCGTACGCCGGACATCTTGCCCGAGAGGACCGCCGTCGGCAGCAGGGTGATGGCGTGCAGACGCGACGAGGTGTAGCTGCGGGCGGCCCGGGCCGCCCGAGGCCAGCCCTGCTCGTCCATCCGCCGGGCGACGTCCAGGAAGAACGCCCGCGCCTCGGTGAACCGGGAGCCGGTGACCGCGTCGGCGGCGGACTTGCTGACCGCGTGCCGCCGGTACTGGAAGCAGAGGGTGGTGTCGACGGCCATCTGCTCACCACGCTGGATCAGGTCGATCACCAGGGCCAGGTCCTGGATGACCTGGAACTCCTCGCGGAAGTCGACGGCCTTGAGCGCGTCCGTCCGCCAGCAGATCGACGGGAAGTAGAACCAGCAGCCCCGCAGCAGGCTGGCCGCCAGGTCCTCACCTCCCATCAGCTCACGGGAGTCGATCCGGGGGGCGTAGATCCGCCGCTTCGCCTCGTCGACGATGGTGTTGACCACCGTGCCGTTGGCGTCGATGATCTCGACCCCCGGCTGGACCATGCCGACGCCCGGGTACTGCTCGATCACCGATCGCACGGTGGCGACGTAGTTGGGGTGCATGATGTCGTCAGTGCCCATCATCACCAGGTACTCGTGCTCGGCGAGCCCGACGCACTTGCGGTAGTTGGCGGTGATCCCCAGATTGTGCTCGTTGCGCTGGTAGCGGACCCGCTCGTCGTCGATGCCCGCGAACCACTCGGGCACGCCCGGCTCGGTGCCGTCGTCGACGACGGTGAGGCGCCAACCAGGGTCACTCTGCGCCATCACGCTGCGCACCGCCGCCTGCATGAGGGGCACACTTCCGTAGTACGGCAGCATAATGTCGACAATCATTGGGTCGGTAGGCCTAACTGTGCGTGGTGGGAATGCTCGACGGGCGCGGCCACATTATCAGGCCCGCCCCCTCGATCGGCCAGCGCCGAACCGGGCGACGCGCCCACCCCGACCGCGCCGATCACCGTCCGACGCCGGCCCTCGCGGGCGCTATCATCGTCGCGCCCCGTAACCCCGCCCCCCCGATCGGACGCCGATGTCGAACCGCGCCGTCGCCACGGACGCGCAGCCCGCGCAGACCGACGGGGAGAATCCGCCCCCGCCCGCCGGGCCGGACCGCCTGCCGGTCCCCCTCGCCCGACGGCTGGCGCGCAGCGTCTGGTTCTGGCCGACGGCGTTCGCCGCGCTCGCCGTCGGGTGGCGGCTCGGCAGCCCGGAGATGTGGCACGACGAGCTGGTCACCATCGACGTGGCGACGCGCTCCACCGCACAGATCCGCGGCATGCTGACGAACGTCGACGCCGTGCACGGGGCCTACTACCTGTTCATGCACGCCTGGACGACGCTGTTCGGCACCGGCCCCATCGCGGTACGCCTGCCGTCGGCGCTGGCCATGACCCTGGCGACCGCCTGCGTGGCGCTGGCGGGGCGGCGGCTCTTCGACCACCCGACGGGCGTCGCCGCCGGCTTCGTCTTCGCCCTGGTGCCCACTGTCACCCGGTTCGGGCAGGAGACCCGTTCGTACGCCTTCGTCGTCCTCGCCGCGGCGGCGTCCACCCTGTTCCTGCTCCGCGCGCTGGAGCGGCCCGGATGGCGACGCTGGGTGGCGTACGCGCTCGCGGTGGCCGGGATCGGCCTGGTCAACGTGGTGGCGCTGACCCTCCTGATCGGGCACGGCACGGCCGTTCTGATCCACTGCTGGCGGCAGCGCCGCTGGTGGTCGCTGGCCTGGTTCCCGCTCGCCGCCGTCGGTGGGGTGGCCCTCGCCGCGCCGGTGATCCTGCGGGGCATGAAACAGGCGGGCCGGCAGATCAGCTGGATCCCGGACATCTCGCCCTGGACGGTCTGGGAGCAGGCGTACGGCTCGACGCTGCTCGCCGCCGCGGTGACCGCGCTGGCCACTGTGGGTCTGCTGACCCACCTGCGCCGCGACGCCGTGGCCCGGACGGTGAGCGCGACGCTTGTCGCCGTGCTGCCGGTGCCGGTGATCCTGCTGGCCTCGACCGGCGAGATCAACTACTTCTTCTCCAAGTACCTGCTGTTCCTGCTGCCGGCCTGGGCGGTGCTGGCCGGTGCGGGGATCGCCGCGCTGCGCCGTACCCCGCTGCTGGCGGCGGGGCTCGTGGTCGTCGCCGCGCTGTCCGTGCCCGGTCAACTCGCGCTGCGCGCGGAGTACTCGCACGGCTGGTACACCTACCCGCGGGCCCGCGCCTTCGAGCCGCTGTCCTACTCCCAGGCCGCCGGGGTCATCGAGGCCGGCTACGAACCCGGCGACGGCCTCGTCGTGGGCGGCGTCTGGTGGTGGATGACCGAGCCCGGAGTGCGGTACTACCTGCCGGAGGACATCTCCCTGCGCAACGTGTTCCAGAAGCGGACGGCGGCCCAGCGCGACGAGCTGTTCGGCGCGGACTGCGGCGACCCAGCGAGCTGTCTGCGCGACGAGCCGCGGCTCTGGTTGGTGGTGCCGACGGTCACCGACGCACCGCTGACCGGGCTGTCGAAGGAGCCGGCCGCCCTGCTCGGCGAGCGTTACCAACTGGCCCGGCTGACCCACGTGACCGGGCTGACCGTCGCCCTGCTGCAACGGCGCGGCTGACCGGGGTGCGGTTACCGCCGCCGGCGCCCGGGTAGGGGGTCGGCATGGCGGAACTGGCGACGCTCTGGATCATCCGGCACGGTGAGAGCACCGCGAACGTGGCGGCGACGCACGCCGAGGCGTCCGGTGAGGAGCTGATCGGGCTCAGTCACCGCGACGCCGACGTGCCGCTCTCCCCCACCGGCGAGGACCAGGCCCGGGCCACCGGCCGGTGGTTGGCCGGGCTGCCCCCGGACCGCCGGCCGGACGTGGCGGTGGTCTCGCCGTACCTGCGGGCGGTCGCCACCGCCGAGCTGGCGCTGCACGGCACCGGGGTGCCGGTGAGCCGCGACGAGCGGCTGCGCGACCGGGAGCTGGGCATCCTCGACGGACTGACCGGGCACGGGGTGCGCCGGCGGTACCCGGACGAGGCCGAGCGCCGGGCCCGGCTCGGGAAGTTCTACTACCGCCCGCCCGGCGGTGAGTCCTGGACCGACGTGGCGCTGCGGCTGCGGACGCTCCTCGGCGACCTGCGCCGCGACCACGCGGGCCAACGGGTGCTGCTCTTCGGCCACGACGCGCTCGTGTTCCTGCTGCGCTACCTGGTGGAGGGGCTGACCGAGGCGGACCTGATGGCGCTGACCCGCGAGCACGTCATCGCCAACTGTTCCATCACCGACTGGTCGGCCGACGAGCAGGACCGGCTGGCGCTCGGCGGCTTCAACGAGGTCGGCCACCTGCACCGGCAGGGCGCCCAGCCGACCAGGGAGGACGAGATCCATGCCGAACCGGTCTGACGTGCAGGTGATCACCCCGGCGCTGCTGCGGGACTGGGCGCTGCCGGTGCCGGCCGGCGGCAAGGAGAGCCGCGGCACCGTCCTGGTCGTCGGTGGCTCCCGCTTCACCCCCGGCGCGGTGCTGCTCGCCGGGGTGGCCGCGTTGCGCGCCGGCGCCGGGGTGCTCCAGCTCGCCGCCGCCGAGTCCACCGCCGCCACGCTGAGCATCCAGGTGCCCGAGGCGCTCGTGGTCGGGCTGCCGGAGACCGCCGACGGCGCGGTCGCCGCCGACCGGGACGGCCAGCTCGGCGAGCTGGTCGCGCAGGCCGACGTGGTGGCTCTCGGGCCGGGGCTGAAGGCGATCGACGAGACCAACCGGCTGCTGAGCCTGGTCCTGGACGCGGCCCGCCCGCGGACGTCACTGGTGCTCGACGCGTACGCCCTCGGCGCGCTCAGTCACGCACCGGACCTGCTTGTCGGCTCGGGCCGGCCCGTGGTGCTCACCCCGAACGTCACCGAGGCCGGGCACCTGCTCGGCCGGGACCCGGGCGACGACCTGGACGCCGAGGCGGCCGAGCTGGCCGACCGGTACGAGGCGGTCGTCTCGCTCTACGGGCACGTGGCCGCGCCGGACGGGCGAGGGTGGCGGGAGGAGAGCGGCGACGCCGGGCTGGGCACCTCCGGCAGTGGGGACGTGCTCGCCGGGTTGCTGGCGGGGCTGCTGTCCCGGGGCGCCGACCCGGCGCAGGCCGCCTGCTGGGGTTCGTTCGCGCATGCGGTGAGCGGTCAGCGGCTGATCCCCCGGTACGGCCGGATCGGTTTCCTCGCCCGGGAGCTGCTCGACGAGATCCCCCGCACGTTGGCCATGGTCTGACCGGCAGATATCCGCTGTTTCCGCAGTTGACCACCTGGGTACCGAGCACCGCACCAGCCGAGATCCAGGGAGGTCATGCTCGTGTCGACAGATGCCATCGTCCTGCTGAAAGAGGATCACAAGGAGATGCGCCGCCTCTTCAAGGCCTTCCAGGACGCCGAGGAGGGGCCGGCGAGCCAGCGCCAGAAGCTGGTGGACCAGATCCTGGAGGCCCTCACCGTGCACACGTACCTCGAGAACGAGGTGATGTACCCGGAGGTCCGCCGCCTGTTGCCCGACCTGGAGGACGACATCCTCGAGTCGTACGAGGAGCATCACGTGGCCGACGTGCTCTGCGCCGAGTTGGCGAGCATGAACGCCGACGACGAACGCTTCAACGCCAAGACGACGGTGCTGATCGAGAACGTCACCCACCACGTCGAGGAGGAGGAGCAGGAGTGGTTCCCCAAGGTCCGCGACGCGCTTGGTCGTAAGCAACTCCAGGAGATCGGCGAGCGGATGATCGCGCTGCGGGCGGACGCGCCGCGCACCCCCACCGCGCCGAAGGCGATCAAGAAGGCGATGGACGCGATGACCGCCTGAGTCGACCACGTACACCGAGGGGCCCGGCGTGCTGCCGGGCCCCTCGTCGTGCGTCAGCGTGGTCAGCCACCGGAACCCGGCTCGGCCATGTGCCGGTGCTGCTCGGACTTGAGCTTGTCCGGGATGATCTTTCCGGCTGCGGTCTGCACCTTGTTCATCAGCGAACCCGCGGTGACCGTCTGATCACCCTTCATCAGCGCCTCGAAGCCCTGCGCGGCGACCTTCGCCGGGTCGTCCTTGGAGCCCGAGCCGACCCGGGTGTCCTCCATGTCGGCCCGCTCGAAGAACTCCGTGTCGGTCGGCCCGGGCATCAGCGCGGTCACCGTGACGCCGGTGTCCTTCAGCTCGTTGCGCAGCGCCTCGGCGAAGGACTGCACGAACGACTTCGAGGCGTTGTACACCGCCTGGAACGGCCCCGGCATGGTCGAGGCGATCGACGAGGTGAACAGCACCCGGCCCGCGCCCCGCTCGACCATGCCGGGCAGCAGCCGCTTGGCCAGGTGCACCGTCGAGCGCACGTTGAGGTCGACGATCTCCAACTCGTCACGCAGGTCGGTACCGCCGACGAACGCGCCGCCGGCGCCCCGGCCGGCGTTGAGCGCCAGGGCGTCCACCGGACGCCCGGTGGCGGCGATCGCCGATGCCAGCTCCTCCACGCCCTGCTCACGGGCCAGGTCGACGCGCACCGGCTGGACCTGCGGGCCGCCGTCGCGGCGCAGCTTCTCGGCCGCCGTCGAGATGCCGTCGTCCTCGGCGGCCACGACCAGGTCGAACCCGTGCTCGGCGAACTGCACGGCCAGCTCGTACCCGATTCCGCTGGACGCTCCGGTCACCACGGCGAGCGGCCGGTCGGTGGACGGTGTGGTCATGATGGGTGACTCCTCTCGTGCGGGTGGGCGGTCGTACCGGCAGCGGTAGCCGCTCTCTACCGTGTGCCCCGAGGTCGACCGCCCAACCCTTCCGGCGTGTGGCGTACGGAGGTCGCCCGGGACGGCCCCGGCCGGCCCGGTAGGATCGGCGCGGGCCGTTACTGGCGCGTGGGGATGGACAACCATCGGGGAGCGGCCCCGTCACGAGGACGTTTGCCGAGCGCCTGGGCCTTCCCGCACGTCTGTTGGAGGTCGCATGTCGCACAACGCCGAGTCCACCGCATTCCGTAGTGCCCTTGAGGTGATCCGGGCTGTCGAGCCGCGGGTCGCCGATGCCATCGGCGCCGAGCTGACCGACCAGCGGGAGTCGCTCAAGCTCATCGCCAGCGAGAACTACGCCTCCCCGGCGACCCTGCTGGCGATGGGCAACTGGTTCAGCGACAAGTACGCCGAGGGCACCGTCGGCCGCCGTTTCTACGCCGGCTGCCAGAACGTCGACACCGTCGAGGCGCTCGCCGCCGAGCACGCCCGGGAGCTGTTCGGCGCGGCGCACGCGTACGTGCAGCCGCACTCGGGCATCGACGCCAACCTGGTCGCCTTCTGGGCGGTGCTGGCCGACCGGGTGGAGTCCCCCGCGCTGAAGAAGGCGCAGGTGCGCCAGGTCAACGACCTCACCGAGGCCGACTGGTTCGCGCTGCGCCGCGAGCTGGGCAACCAGCGGATGCTCGGCATGTCGCTGGACGCCGGCGGCCACCTCACCCACGGTTTCCGGCCGAACATCTCCGGCAAGATGTTCGACCAGCGCAGCTACGGCACCGACCCGGCGACCGGCCTGATCGACTACGACCGGGTCGCCGAGGCGGCCCGCGAGTTCAAGCCGCTGATCCTGGTCGGCGGCTACTCGGCGTACCCGCGGAAGGTGAACTTCCGGATCCTGCGAGAGATCGCCGACTCGGTCGGCGCCACCTTCATGGTCGACATGGCGCACTTCGCCGGCCTGGTCGCGGGCAAGGTGTTCACCGGCGACTTCGACCCGGTGCCGCACGCGCACATCGTCACCACCACCACCCACAAGTCGCTGCGCGGCCCGCGCGGCGGCATGGTGCTCTGCCAGCCGGAGCTGGCCGACCAGGTGGACCGGGGCTGCCCGATGGTGCTCGGTGGTCCGCTGCCGCACGTCATGGCCGCCAAGGCCGTCGCCCTCGCGGAGGCCCGCCGCCCCGACTTCGCCGACTACGCCCAGCGGATCGTGGACAACGCGCAGGCCCTCGCCGAGGGGCTGCTGCGCCGGGGCGCGAAGCTCGTCACCGGTGGCACCGACAACCACCTGGTGTTGATCGACGTGTCCGGCTACGGGCTCACCGGCCGCCAGGCCGAGCAGGCGCTGCTCGACTCGGGCATCGTCACCAACCGCAACTCGGTCCCGCAGGACCCGAACGGGGCCTGGTACACGTCCGGCATCCGGATCGGCACCCCGGCGCTGACCACCCGGGGCCTGGGCACCGCCGAGATGGACCAGACCGCGGAGCTGATGCACACCGTGCTGACCCAGACCACGGCCGGCGCCAACGCCGACGGCACCCCCTCCAAGGCGAAGTACGTTCTCGACGCCGACCTGGCCGACAAGGTCGCCCGTCAGGCGACCGACCTGCTGGCCCCCCACCCGCTCTACCCAGGCATCGACCTGGCCTGACGGCACAGCCGCGACGGGTGCGCCCGGCACGCCGTCGGTGGCAGCCACCGGAACGAGCGATAGACCTCTGAGTCATGACCATGACCCAGAGGTCTATCGCTCACTGGGGTGACCGCCCTCAGGCCAGCGGACGCTTCAGGTGGTAGCGGTGCACCTCGGTACTGCCCTGGACGTTGTTCACGTCCTCGGCCGCGGAGACGAGCTCCCACCCCTCCCGGCCCGCGCGGTTGAGGTGCGCGATGGCGGTGTCACCGAAGGCGGTGATGTCCTTGCGGGACCCGTCCGGGGCGTACCAGACGAACGAGACATGGAAATTGCGGCCCTGTCCCTGATAGCGGCGGACGAGCAGGGCGTACTCCCAGGCAACCATGCGGCCCATTATGACCGTCCACCCAGGACGACGGTACGGCGGCCGTCGCGCATTGCCATCCGGTGAACGCGGTGTGTCAGCCCGCGAGTGGACGCCCCCGGCGATCGGCCCGGTCCGGCGGTCACCTCCGACGACGGTCGCAGCGTCCGTCGGACGGCCCGATGGCGTCGTGGTCACCGGGTGAGCCCGATGACTCGGACCGACACCCATGATCAGGCCGTCGCATCCACTCAGCACCGACCTCAGACCAGCGCGGGTGTCTGGGCGTGGATGTGGAAACGCAGCGAGCGGGCGTCGGTGAAGCACTCCCGCATCGGGCGCACCAGGTCCCGGTGCTCGGGGCTGCGCTCCCAGGCCTCGAAGTCGGCAAGGGTCACCCACTCGCTGGTGATCAGCCACTGTTCGGGGTCGGTCGACGAGCGGCACACCTGGTCGACGAGGTGTCCCGGCACCCCGTCGGCGACCAGGTGGCGCACCTCCTCGTAGGCGGCGAGAAACTCTTCGGTGCGCGGCACCGGCACCCGCACCAGGAACACCACCCGTGCCCGTTGTCCGCTCATGGCGTCTCTCCCCTCATCGGCACTGCCCCGCGCAGGACCAGCGCACTGTTGAACCCGTCGAAGCCTCTGGCGCAGACCAGCGCGAGCCGGCTGCGCGGCTGGCGGTGCTCGCGGAGGAAGTCCAGTTCGCACCCCTCGGCGACCTCCTCCGGGCCGGCCGACGCGGGCAGCGTGTCGTGCGCGAAGGCGAGCAGCGCGGTGGCCACGTCCAGTGCCGACCCGCCCTGGTACGCCCGCCCGGTCAGCGGCTTCTGCGTCGTCACCGGCACCGGCCGGTCGGCGAACACGGCGCGCAGCGCCTCGGCCTCGCTGCGGTCGTAACGGCGTACACCGAGGGCGTCGGGCAGCACCACGTCGATCCCGGCCGCCGCGACGTCGGCCCGGTCCAGGGCCAGCCGCATCGCCCGCGCGTACTGGGCCGGGTCGCCGGCGCTGTCCGCGGTGGTGTGCGCGGCGTCGTGGGTGGAACCCCACCCGCTCACCTCGCCGTAGACCCGGGCACCCCGGGCGAGGGCGTGCCCCAACTCCTCCACCACGAACACCGCGCCCCCCTCGGCCGGCAGGTAGCCGCTGGCCGAGGCGTCGAACGGTCGGTACGCCCGTTGCGGATCGGACACGTCGCTGAGGAGGCCGGAACGCAACTGGCACGCCAGCGCGTACGGGCTGAGCGGGCACTCGGTGGCCCCGGCGATCACCACCGGGGTGCCCCGGCGTACCGCGCGGGCGGCGTGCGCGAGGCTGTCCAGCCCGCCGGCCGCCTCCGCGACCAGCACCCCGCTCGGGCCCTTGAACTGGTGGTGGATGGACAGTTGGCCGACGCTCGCCGCGTAGAACCAGGCGATCGACTGGTACGCCCCGACCGTGCGCGACGACCCGCCCCACAGCCGTTGCAGTTCCCGCTGGCCGAACAGGTTGCCTCCGGACGAGCTGGCCAGGGCCACCGCGTAGCCGTACGGGTCGGGGGCCCGGTCGGGCAGGCCGGCGTCGGCCAACGCCAGCCGGGTCGCCGCGAAGCCGAGGTGCGTCCACCTGTCGGTCTGCACCACCTGTCGACTGTCGGCGTAGGAGTCGGCGGTGAAGCCGGGCACCTCTCCGCCGAGGCGGGTCGGGTAGCCGGCCGGGTCGAACAGGGTGATCGGTCCGGTCCGGCGGGTGCCGGCCAGTACGGTTCGCCAGTGCGCGTCCGCGCCGATGCCACTCGGTGCGACCACGCCGATGCCGGTCACCACCGCCCGGGCGGCGCTCACGCCGCCACCGTGCCGAACGGCCGGCGGAACACCATCGCCGACTGGAAGCCGCCGAACCCGCTGCCCACCGACAGCGCCACGTCCACCGGGACCTCGCGGGCCTCGTTCGGTACGTAGTCCAGGTCGCACTCCGGGTCCCGGGTGCTCCAGTTGGCCGTCGGTGGCACCACGCCGAACTCGATAGCGAGGGCGCACGCCGCCATCTCGATGGACCCGATCGCGCCGAGCGAGTGCCCGACCATCGACTTGATCGAGCTGATCGGCACCCGGTACGCGGCCTGGCCCAACGCCCGTTTGAACGCGGCTGTCTCGTGCCTGTCGTTCTGCCGGGTGCCGGAGCCGTGGGCGCTGATGTAGGACACCTGTTCGGGGAGGATGCGCCCCTGTTTCAGCGCGTCGCTGACGGCGAGGCCCATCTCCAGGCCGTCCGGACGCAGCCCCGTCATGTGGTAACCGTTGCTGCGGCTGGCGTAGCCGGCCACCTCGCAGTAGATGTGCGCGCCCCGCCGGCGGGCGTGCCCGAGCTCCTCCAACACCAGCACCGCCCCGCCCTCGGCCAGCACGAACCCGTGCCGGTCGGCGTCGAACGGGCGGGAGGCGTGCGCCGGGTCGTCGTTGTCCGGGCTGGTCGCCTTGATCGCGTCGAACGAGGCGACGGTGACCGGTGAGATCGGCGAGTCCGACGCGCCGGCCAGCATCACGTCCGCCTCACCGTCCACGATGAGCTGGTGGGCGTAGCCGATGGCGTCGATGCCGGAGGTGCAACCGGTGGACACCACCTGCGCCGGGCCGTGCAGCCCGTGCCGGCAGGCCACGTCGGCGGCGAGGCTGCTGGGCACCAGCGCCTGGTAGAGGTACGGGCCGCCGCGCGTCGCGTCGACAAGCCAGCGTTGGCCGTGCTCGCTGACGGTGACGTACTCCTGCTCCAACGCCATCGTGCCGCCCACGGCGGTGCCGAGGACCACCCCGGCCCGGTCCCGCTCGGCGTCGGTGAGCACCAGTCCGGCATCGGCGACGGCCTCCACGGAGCAGGCCAGCGCGAACTGCACGTACCGGTCGGCCCGGCGTCGTTCGGCTTCGGTGAGCCCCGCGGCGGTCGGGTCGAAGTCGCACTCCGCGGCGATTTGCGACCGGAACGCCGACGGGTCGAAGAAGCTGATCCGCCGGGTGGCTGTCCGCCCCTCGGTGATGGTCTTCCAGAACCGGTCCCGGCTGGCGCCCCCGGGGGCCACCACCCCGATCCCGGTCACCACCGTGCGACGTCCGCTCACGACGCCACCTCGGTTCGCGACTGCGGGGCTCGCAACCCCGGCTCACTCCTCGCGCTCACGACCCACCGCGCTGTTCGGCCAACTCGGTGTCGACGTGCCCCAGTTCGGGGCGGGGTGCGAGCGGGCCCAGGTGGAAGACCACCTCGGCCGGTTCGACGCCGGTGTTGCGCAGTCGGTGCCGCACGTTCACCGGTACGAACAGCGCCTCACCGGCGGCCAGCAGCGTCGGTTGGTCGTCCAGGTCGACGGTGATCGCGCCGCGCGCCACGTACAGGAACTCCTCGCTGTACGGGTGGTAGTGCTCGGCGATCCGCTCCCCCGGGGCGAGGGTGGCGACCCCGAGGAAGCCCGAGGTGCTGCCGACGGTGCGGGGGCCGAGCAGCACCCGCAGCTCACCGCCGCGTCGCCGGTCGGCGGGTACGTCCCCGGCTGCGATCGGCCGGGTGCTCAGGTCACTCATCGTCGGCCTCCGTCGGGTCGGCGCTGCCCGCCGGGGTGTCCTGGTCGGCGCGCTGCCGGGCCATCCGCTCCACCCGGTCCTTGATCACCGCGAGTTGGATGACGCTGTTGGTGTTGATCCGCTCGGTCATCGCGGCGTTGTCGAGCGGCGCGGTCGGCTTCATCGCGAAGTCCTGCGTCCAGGTCATCCGGGTGCCGTCGGCCTCCTCGGTGTAGCGCCAGTGGATCCGCATGTACTCGAACGGCCCGGTCTCCACCCGGTGCGCCCGGACCTGCCTGCTCACGGGGTCGGAGGTGCGTTCGCTGACCCAGCTCCAGGACACCCCGTTCTCGTCGGGATACATGGTGAGCCGGAACCGCACGGTGTGCCCCTCGCGGTGCAGGATGTCCACCACGGCGTACTCGGTGAACAGTTCGGTCCAGTTCGCCACGTCGTTGGTGACCTCCCAGACCAGCGCCAGCGGCGCGTCGATCACCACGGTGTTCTCGGTGTGCCCGGGTGGGTCGACGCGGCGGGCGACCAGATCGGCCACCGCCGGGATGCTCAGCTCCCCGGCCTGCTCGGGGATGCTCACCTGCCACCGGTCGGCGACGACCGCGGAGAGTTCCAGCAGTGCGAGTGAGTCCATCCCCAGCTCTTCCAGGGACGCGGCGGGCGCCCGGGCCGCCGCGTCGGCGTCCAGCCCACAGTGCGCCACCAGGATGTCGGTGATCTCTGCGGTCATCGGGCGACCATGAGTGACGGTCATCGGGTCCTCCTGAGGGTCGTGTCGGGCTCCGCGGCGGACGCGGGGCGCGGTGCGGGGGTGGCCGCCGGCCGCTGCGCGGACGCCGCCTCGGGCGCGGCGAGCAGACGGTCGACCAGGCCGGTCGTGTAGCGGCCCTTGCGGAATGCGGCGTCGTCGAGCACGCGCCGGACGAACGGGATGGTGGTGTGGACGCCCGGCCCGGCGATGTCGAACTCGTCCAGGGCCCGCTCCAGCCGGTTGAGGGCCAGCTCCCGGTCGGGCGCCCAGACGATCACCTTGGCCAGGAGCGAGTCGTACCAGGGGCCGACCAGGTAGCCGGCGCTGGCGTGGGTGTCCACCCGGGTGAACGGGCCGCCGGGTGGGGTGAACCGCTCCAACCGGCCGGGGGTCGGAGTGAAGTCCCGGGCGGGGTCCTCGGTGTTGACCCGGCACTCCACCGCGACGCCGTGCAGGCGGATCTCCTCCTGCCGCCAGCGCAGCGGCACCCCGGCGGCGATGTGCAGTTGCTCGTGCACCAGGTCGATCCCGGTGACCATCTCGGTGACCGGATGCTCGACCTGGATCCGGCAGTTGATCTCCAGGAAGTGGAACTTCTCCTCGGCGTCGACAAGGAACTCCAGCGTGCCGGCACCGACGAAACCGACAGCCAACGCGCCCCGCAGGGCGGCCTCGGCGATGGTGTCGAGAACGGCGGCGGACAGCGCCGGGGCGGGCGCCTCCTCGACCAACTTCTGGTGCCGGCGTTGCACCGAGCAGTCCCGGGTGCCCAGGTGCACCCCGTTGCCGTGGGAGTCGCAGAGCACCTGCACCTCGACGTGCCGCGCCTCGGTGAGGTAGCGCTCGACGTACACCCGGTCGTCGCCGAAGGCGGCCTGGGCGGCGGCCCGGGTACGCGTGTACGCCCGGCGCAGCTCGCCCGGTGTCCGCACGACTGTCATTCCCCGACCGCCGCCCCCGGCGGCGGCCTTCACGATCACCGGGTAGCCGACGGCCGCGGCGACCTCGGCCGCCGCGGCGGCGGTCGGCACCGGTGCGACACTGCCCGGCGACAGTGGCAGGCCGGCACGGCTCATCAGCGCGCGTGCCGAGGACTTGTCGGCAAGCGCGGCCATCACCGACGGTGGTGGGCCGATGAAGGTCAGCCCGTTGTCCACGCAGATCTCGGCGAAGTCGGCGTCCTCGGAGAGGAAGCCGTAACCGGGGTGCACGGCCTGCGCGCCCACCTGCCGGGCCGCCTCCACGATCGCCGCCGCGTTGAGGTAGCTGCGCCGACTCGACGCGGGCCCGATCCGGACGGCCTGGTCGGCGAGACGGACCGCCGCCGAGTCGGCGTCCGCCGCGGAGTAGACCACAGCCGTCCGCACGCCCAGCTCCTTGCAGGCGCGCAGCACCCGCAGGGCGATCTCGCCCCGATTGGCGATCAGCACGGTCTCGAACATGGTCAACCACCCTGCGCCGTCATGCCGGGTCCAGCTCGACAAGCGGCTGGTCGTACTCCACCGGGTGGCCGTCCTCGACGAGGATCGCGACCACCCGACCGGCGCGGTCGGCGGTCACCTCGTTCATCAGCTTCATCGCCTCGACGATGGCGACCGGTTGGCCCGGACGGACCAGGTCGCCCACCGCGACGAACGGCTTCGCGCCGGGCTCCGAGGCCCGGTAGAAGGTGCCGACGATGGGTGCCCGCACCGCGGCCCGTCCGGGCACCGCCGGCCGGACCGGCGCCGCTGGCGGGCCGGCGGCCGCCTCGACCACCCCAGCAGGTACGTCCGTTCGGGTCAGCTCTTCCGGGTGCCACTCGACCTCCAGCACCGCCGGACCGCTGCGCAGGCGGATCCGGCGCACCGGCCCGGCCAGTTCGGCGATCAGGTGTTGTGCCTGCCGGCGCAGGCCGGCCAGCGCCTCCTCGCCATCCGCCCCGGCGTCGTGGGGCGCCTCCACGGTCGACACCGTCGCGTCCCCGGCGGTCACCGGGCACCCGCCCGAGCACCGGCGCGCGCCATCCCGAACCGGCGGAAGCGCTGTCGACGCAGGCGGACCAGCATGGCGGGCGGCACGTCCAGCAGCGGCAGGAGATTGCTCAGCAGGGCGGCGCGCAACCGGTGGGCGGTCTCCGCCGGGTCGTCGTGCGCGGCGGTGGACGGCTCCGGTACGACCTCGTCGACCACGCCGAGCCGGCACAGGTCGGGCGCGGTCAGCTTGAGCGCGCGGGCGGCCTGCGGCGCCGCCGACCGGTCCGGCCAGAGGATGGCCGCGCAGCCCTCGGGGCTGATCACCGAGTAGACGGCGTTCTCCAGCATCAACACCCGGTCGGCGACCGCAAGCGCCAGCGCGCCGCCGCTGCCGCCCTCCCCGGTGATCACCGCGAGCACGGGGGTGGGCAGCACGGTGAGGGTGAGGATGTTCTCCGCGATGGCCGCCGCCTGGCCCTGCTCCTCGGCGCTCACCCCGGGGTCGGCGCCGGGGGTGTCCACGAGTGTGACCACGGGCAGGCCGAGCCGGGCGGCGAGGCGCATCAACCGCAGCGCCTTGCGGTGCCCGGCCGGGCTGGCCATGCCGAAGTTGCGGGCGACCAACTCGGCGGTGGTGTGCCCCTTCTGGTGGCCGATGACCATCACGTGCCGGTCGGCCAGTCGCGCCACACCTCCCACGACGGCCGGGCAGTCCCCGCCGAGCCGATCGCCGTGCAGCTCCAGGAAACCGTCGAAGACCGAGTCGAGGTAGTCCAGTGTGGTCGGTCGACCGGGGTGTCGCGCCAGCCGGACCGTGTCCCACGCGTCGCGTACCGCGGGGGTGTCACTGCCGCCCGCCGGGGCCGCCGCCGTCGTGCCGACGTCGGCCAGGGTCTCGCGGTGCGGCGCCGGCTCCTGCCGGGGTACGGGCGGACGGGCCGGGCGGGTGGCGCGGGTGGCGGTCAGCAACGCCCCCAACCGTCCGCGCAGTGACCGGCGCTGCACGACCATGTCGACCTGACCGTGGCGGAGCAGGACGTCGGCGCTCTGGAAGCCCTCCGGCAGCGCCCGACCGGTGATCTGGCGGATCACCCGGGGACCGGCGAAGCCCATCCGCGCGCCGCTCTCCGCGAGCACCAGATCGGTGTTGGTGGCGAACGACGCGGCCACCCCGCCGTAGGTCGGGTCGGTGAGGACGCTCACGGTGAGCAGGCCCGCCTCGCGCAGCGCGGCGATGGCCTGGCTGACGGTGGCCATCTGCATCAACGACAGCACGCCCTCCTGCATCCGCGCCCCGCCGGAGGCGGTGATCAGGATGAGCGGGACGCGGTCGTCCAGCGCCCGTTCGGCGGCCCGGGTGATCAGCTCCCCCACCGCGCAGCCCAGGCTGCCGCCCAGGAAGCGGAAATCCATCACCGCCAACACGGCCGGGTGCCCACCGATGGTGGCGGTGGCGCAGACGACCGCCTCGGTCAGGCCGGTGCTGGCACGCGCGGCGCTGAGCCGCTGCGGGTACGGCAGCACGTCGACGAAGTCGATCGGGTCCGTCTCGGGAAGCTGGTCGGGCAGCAGGCACAGCGACCCCGGGTCGACAAGCTGACGCAGGCGTTCCGGGGCGCCGAGTCGGGCGTGCTCCCCACACTCGGGGCAGACG
The DNA here is from genome assembly GCF_040639415.1 of Micromonospora sp. NPDC023888. Taxonomy (NCBI): domain Bacteria; kingdom Bacillati; phylum Actinomycetota; class Actinomycetes; order Micromonosporales; family Micromonosporaceae; genus Micromonospora; species Micromonospora sp. NPDC023888. Next base: position 107,203 of record NZ_JBEZZW010000019.1, read on the forward strand.
TCCAGGTTGCGGCGCAACCGTTTGCGGTAGAGCAGGCTGGCGCAGCCGACGCAGCGCGACCAGAGCTGCTCCTCCCGTGGCACGGTGGCGGTCACGACCGCCGCCGGGTGTCCGGGGCGTCGAACCGGTAGAAGCACTGCGCCATCGCGTCCCGCGGTGAGCGCCAGGTGGGCAGGTACGGCGACACGTACGGGCGCAGGCGGTCGCTGACCCGGATGAACTCGGGGTGACCCCGGGCGCCCTCCACCGCGTCCGCTGCCGGATGCTCCGTCTCCAGCAGGTGCACGTAGAGATCGTGCAGCCGGTACAGCGACCGGTGCCGAACGCCGACCAGGCGCGGCAGCTCGGTCGCGTCCGACTCGGCGAAGATCTCGGCGACCCGCTCCTCGGCGGTCGGATCCACCTTCGCGACGATCAGTGATCGGTCCATACTGGGCCTCCCCCCACGGCGTCCGGCCGGCGACGGGTGGCCCCGGACGCGCTGGACGACTGCGGACACGATGCGGCAGTCCTCGTCACGGCGGCGTCACCGCGCGGCACCGACCAGCGACGTATGACGGTGACGCTGCGTTGACGCATCCTGTGTACCAGCTATGCGTACGCTGCACCCGAGGCGGCCGAGCCGACGAACGTTTACGCAGTTCAGAACCGATCTCGGGTTGACTGTCGGCCAATAGAACATTCACCACAGCGTTGACTCACCGTGACTGCTATTGATAATCTTCACAGTGGTCAGCCCGGCCGCCCCGGCGGGCGGGGCCGCGCCCGGCAGCCGTGACCGCGCCCGCAGCGGTGGGGCCGACAGTGGCGTCACGGGCAACCGATCCGGGACACAGCAGACAGTCGGGACGAGCGTTCCGCAGGGGGTGCCGCCGTGACCGCTGACCCGTCCGTGCCGACCGCCGGCGAGCCGCCCGGGGAAGGCGTCTCACTGCACCTGCTCGGCGGTTTCCGACTGTTGCGCGAGGCGGTGCCGGTCGTGGTGCCGCGCGGGCTGCAACGGGTGATCGCACTGATCGGGCTGCGCCCCGGCGCCACCCGCAGCCAACTCGCGGGCCTGCTCTGGCCGGACGCGTCGGAGGAACGGGCACTGTCCTCACTCCGCACCGCGCTGTGGCGACTCCGGCAGGACCCGTGCTGCCCGATGACCGTGGCCAGCGACACCGTCCGGCTCGGCCCGACGGTCCGGCTCGACGTGGACGACCTGGTCGGCACCGCAGCCCGGGTCCGCGACGGCGACGACCCGCGCATCGCCGCGGGAGCGCTCGCCGCCGGCCGGCACGACCTGCTGCCCGGCTGGTACGACGACTGGGTGCTGCTGGACCGGGAGAGACTGCGCCAACTCCGCCTGCACATGCTGGAACAGGTGGCCGAGCAGCACCTCACCGCGGGGCGGCACGGCGAGGCCCTCGAAGCCGCGCTGGAGGCGATGGCCGCCGAGCCGTTACGGGAGACGCCCCACCGGCTGGTGGTCCGCATCCACCTGGCCGAAGGCAACGCCTTCGAGGCCGTGCACGCCTTCTACGTCTACCGGGACCTGCTGCGCAGGGAGTTGAGTCTGGAACCGAGCCCCGCGATGAGCGCCCTGCTCGACGACACGCTCGCCCCGATCCGCCAGGCCACCCGCGACGCCGTCACCGACCGCCCGTCACCAGCGGGCCGGCGTACGTGACGGTGACGTGACAGACGCTGCGGCACGGTAGGCGCACAGAGCACGTGGCGCCGGTCCGCGGATCGGAAGGCCACCGGCGGAAGGGGTCCCATGAGTCGTCTACTGATCGTCAGCCGGATCATCCCGGGAGCGGAGGGGCGGGTCGCGCAGATCTTCGCCGAGTCCGACGCCACCGACCTGCCCGGTCTGACCGGCGTCACCCACCGATCCCTGTACTGCCTGCACGACCTGTGCGTACACCTGCTGGAGACCTCGGACGACGTCGACCCGGACGCGCTCGCGGCGGCCCGCAACCACCCGCTCTTCCAACAGGTCAACGAGCGGCTCTCCGCGCACACGTCGCCGTACCTGCCGACCTGGCGCTCCCCGCGGGACGCGATCGCCGGCTGCTTCTACCGGTGGGACGCCACCGACGCGCCCGCGGCGCGGCCGGCCAGCATTGACGCGCCTTCGGCGCGCCCGGCCAGCACCGACACGCCCGCGGCGCGCCCGGCCAGTTTTGAGGCGCCCGCGGCGCGCCCGGCCAGCACCGACGCGTCCGCGGCACACCCGGCGGGCTGACATGCCCGCCGCCCCACCGCACGTCCTGATCATCGGCGCCGGCACGGGCGGGTTGTGCCTGGCGCACGGTCTGCGCCGTGCCGGGATCAGCGTCGCCGTCTACGAGCGGCACCGCGACCGCGCCGAAGGGCTGCTCGGCTACCGGGTCGGCATCGGCCCCACCGGTAGCCGGGCCCTGCGACAGTGCCTGTCCCCGGAGTTGTTCGCCACCTTCCTGGCGACCTGCGCACGGCCGCCGCACTACTTCAACGTGGTCACCCAGGGGCTTCGCCAGACCGCGTCGTTCGCGCTGCGACCGAGCGCCGACCCGGTCCACACCGAACATTCGGTGGCCCGGATGGTGCTGCGCCAGGTACTGCTGACCGGCCTGGACGACGTGGTGCACTTCGACAAGACCTTCACCCACTACGAGCAGCGCGACGACGGCACGGTCACCGCGTACTTCGCCGACGGCACCAGCGCCACCGGCAACCTGCTCGTCGGAGCGGACGGCACCCACTCGGCGGTGCGCCGGCAGTACCTGCCGCACGCCGTCACCCGCGACGCCGGCACCATCAACATCGCCACCCGGATCCCCCTCACCGCGCACACCCGCGGCCTCGTCCCGGAGCGGGTCCGTCAGGGCATCTCGCTGATCTTCGGAGTCGGCGGGATGATGGGCGTCCTGCACGTCATGGAGTTCAAGTGGGACAACCGGCGGGCGGTCAAACCCGGCGTCAGCGACGCCGACGCCGCGCTGCTGCGAAACTGGCCCGGCCTGGCCCACGACACCACCACCGACAACATCAACCTGATCATCTGGAGCACGGGCCGCCGGTTCCCGACCGACGTCATGGACCGTCGCGGCGAGGACCTGGTGGGCGTCGCCCTGGACCTCACCTCCAACTGGCATCCGAACCTGCGGGAGCTGCTGACCCGCGCGGACCCGGCCAGTGCCCTGCCGATCAGGGTGTCCACGTCCGAGCCGACGCCGCCCTGGAAGAGCAGCACCGTCACCATGCTCGGCGACGCCATCCACACCATGACCCCGGGCCGCGGGGTGGGCGCGAACACCGCGCTGCGGGACGCCCGTCTGCTCTGCGACCAGCTCGGCCGGGCCGTCACCGGCGACAAGACGCTGGTGCAGGCGGTCGCCGACTACGAGGCCGTGATGGTGCCGTACGGCTTCGCCCGGGTCGCCGAGTCGCTGAACCGCAGCGGCACCAGCGGCGACGACCGGATGTACCGGCCGGTGGTGGGTCGACTCGCGCTCCTCGGCGCGCGCGGCTACTTCGGAGTGACAAGCCGGGTGCCACGGCTGCGTCGCCGGTTCGTCGACGACTTCCACACCTACGAGGGCGACCAGGACTGAGTCCAGCATCGGCCCGTCGACCCGGGTCCGGCGTCCCCCGCCGGGCCCGGGTCTCGTCGTGCCCGGGGTCTCGTCGGGTCCCCGGATCTCGTGCCGTTCGGTGCGACGCTGCGTGACTCGGCAGGCACCGCCTGAGGTGGCCGCCCCAACCGGGACACCTACGGCCGATCCTCTCTGTCGTCGGCAATACGCGTGTGCGAAGCTGCGGCGAGTTTTTCTCGTGACTTTTCCAACGAGCTGAGAGGGAGGTTCGCCGTGGCGTGGTCTATCGGACACTCGCTGATAGTGGTACTGGCACTGTTGCTGGGCCTGGCCGCCGGGTGGCTGCTGCGCGGCCGGCGGGGCGTACAGGGCAATTCGATAGTGGACGGAGACCCCGTAGCCGGCCTGGCCGTGATCTCCACGCCGACGCCGGCGGCCACCACCGACGAGGCCCGGCCCGCGGCCACCGTCGACCCCGCTCCGACCGCGGTCGCCGACGAACCGGTGCCGGTGGACACCGTAAGCGCACCCGCCGCCATTACCGGATCGGACAGTGCCACCGACGCGCCCACGCCGGTGCAGGCCCCGGTGGACGCGCCGAGCACTGTCGACCCGGGTGACATGGCGCTGACCGAGCCCCCGCCGCCCGTACCGGCCGCCGACGCGGCCGACCTGCCGGCGGAACCCGCTGTGGAGTCGACCCCCGAGCCGGTCGCGGCCGACGAGCAGCCCGCCCCGGCAGCCGTGGTCGCCCCCCGCCAGCCCGCGGACGACCTCCCGTCCGCCGACATCACGGCGCTCGACACCACCCCGGCCGACGAGCCGGTCGCGGCCACCCCGGCCGACGAGCCGGTCGACGCCGCCCCGGCCGACGATGCGGCGACCAAGGCCGCGGTGTCCGACGCGGTGCCGGCGCAGGCACCGGTGACCGTCGACGCGGGCTCGACCGACGCCGACGCGGACGCGGTGCGTACCGACGCGGTGGACGCCGCCCCGGTGGGTGCCAACGGCGTGGACGCGGACGCGCTGAGCGCCGACCAGGTGAACGCCGGAGCGGTGGGCACCGAGACGACGTCCCCCGAGTCGGTGGACGCCGAGTCGGTGGACGCCGAGTCGGACTCGGTGCGGTCGGCGGCTGCCACGCCTCCGGTCCGGCCGAGCGACACCGCGACGACTCCGGTCGGCACGGCCGACGTCAGCGCCGGCGACACGGACGCCGACCCGACGGGTCCGGCGGACGACTTCCGCCGCATCCAGGGAATCGGGCCGAAGATGGCGGCCGCCCTGCAGGACGCCGGTGTGCGCACGTACGGCCAGCTCGGTGCGCTGGACGAGGCGGCGCTGCGCGATCTGATCCGGGCCGCCGGCCTGCGCGCCGCAACCGGGCTGGCCACCTGGCCGCAGCAGGCCCGCGTGCTCGCCGGTGCGGGCGACGAGATGGCCGCCGTGCTGCCGAACGGCAACCGGGCCTGACGCCGGAGATCGAGCCCCCGACCCACCGTCCGACGCGACGGTAGGTCGGGGGCTCGGCCGTGACCGGAACAACCGGCGTGGCGCGCCCTGGCCGACCCGGTATCCCGGAAACCGGGGCATCCGGCCACCCCGGACACCCTGGTTTCCAGGAATCCGAGTCGATCGCCCCCGGTCGGGGGAAGACCCGGCGAATCCCCGGCCCCGGAGCCGACCGATCGTTACCGTCCGTTCAGGTGGGCCGGACGGGTCCGTCGAGTCGACCGGTTCCGCAGGAGCAGCCCGTGCACTTCGCCGCGCCGGAGCCCGGGTCCCCGCGGGACCGTCGTCCTCCGGTGCGTGACCCGGAGGCCCCGCGCCGGGTGACCCTCCTCGAGCTCTTCTTCGACCTGGTGTACGTGGTCGCCCTGGCACTCGTCTCCCGGGGCATGGTCAACCAGCTCGACTGGCACCGGGCCGGGCAGGCACTGATCATGCTGGCCGCCGTCTGGTGGACGTGGGTGATCACCACTCTGGTCACCGACCTGTACAACCCGGAACGCACCGAGATCAAGCTGCTGATCAGCGCGGTGATGTTCGGCGCGCTGCTGATGACCACGGCGATCCCGGGGGCGTTCGACGATCGTGGGCTGGTCTTCGCCGGCACCTACGTGGCGATCCACCTCGGGCGCGGACTGTTCCTGATGCCGGCCGTGCGCCGCGAACCGCAGACCCAGCGCCGCGCGGCACGCATCTTCATCTGGTTCGCGGTGTCCGCGATCCCCTGGATCATCGGCGCGTTCGTCAGCGAGGACGCCCGCCTGGCGTGCTGGGCCGTCGCGCTCGCCATCGACTACGTCGGTTTCCGGCTCGCGTACCCGGTGCCGGGGCTCGGGGTGATCCCGGAGCCCCAGCGCAACGTCACAGCGGAACATCTCTCCGAGCGCTACCAGCAGTTCTTCATCATCGCCCTCGGCGACGCCATCCTGACCATCGGCACCATGTTCAGCACGGCGCACAGCGAGGCGCAGAACATCGGGGTGTTCGTGGTCGCGTTCCTGACCACACTGCTGCTCTGGCGGATCTACGTGCACAAGTCCGGTCAACTGCTGCCGATGGCCATCAAGGGGTCGGGGTCACCGAGCAAGTTCCTGTTCACCGCGCCGTACACCCATCTGCTGATGGTCGCCGGGGTGGTGACCACGGCGGCCGGGTTCGACCTCGTGCTGCACGAACCGACCGGGCGCACCCCGCCGGCCTGGGCGGCGGTGATCCTCGGCGGCCCGGCGCTCTTCCTGGCCGGCCGGGCCTCCTTCGAGTACGAGGTGTTCAGCCGGGTGTCCCTGTCGCGCCCCGGCGGCGTGCTGGCGCTGCTGACCATCGCGCCCGCCGTGCTGTACCTGCCGCCGGTGTTCGCCTCCATCGGTGCTCTCCTGGTGCTGATCGGCGTGGCCTACGCGGACTTCCGGCGTAGCTACGGCAAACCCCCGGAGGCCCCATCCCCACCGCACTGAACCGGCCCGCTCAGGACGACCTCGACCCGGCGAGCAACCGGCCGGCGTCCGGCACGTACGGCTCGACACCCAGCGTGGTGAGCACCTGGTGCACGGTGGCGGTGGCCGCGGTGAGCACCGGACGGCCGAGTCGGGCCTCCACCCGCGGCACCGCCGCCAACGACGGCAGCTGCACGCAGGCGGAGAGGACCACCGCGTCCACGTCTGTCACGTCGAGCCGCTCGGCCAGCTCGACAAGACGAGAGGTGGGGATGCGCCCCACCGCGACGTTGTCCGGCTCGCTCAGGCTCACCGCCTCGGTCACCCGCACGCCGTGCGTGGCGAGGTAGGCGGCGACGGTCGCGGTCAACGGGGGCAGGTACGGCGCGATCAGGGCCACCCGGCGGGCTCCCAGCGCCCGCAGCCCGGCGACCAGTGCGCCGGCACTGCTCACCACCGGCATGTCGTGTCCGGCGCGACCGGCCGCGCGGCCCAGCCGCCGCTCAGCCCGCTCGTGCGCGCCCGGGCCCTCGCACATCACCGCCACCAGGCAGGCGTACGCCAGCACGTCGCAGTGGGCGTCGGCCAACTCGGCGACGCAGCGCAGAGCGGAACGGTTCATCCGGGCCAGCTCGTCGGGGGTCACCTGACGTAGTCGTACCCGGCTGGCGTGCGTGGTGAAGCGGACACTCGCGTCGACGCTCTCGCGGCGGCGCAGCATGGCCGGGATCTCGGTCTCCATTGTGGTGTTCGAACTGGGCACCACCAGGCCGACGCGGTAACCGCTCACACCAGCGCCCCGGCGTACGCGCGCACCCGAAGTCGCCGCGCCGCGGTGCCGCCCAGGCGCACCTGGAGGCCGAGCGGCGCGGCGGCGCGGCGGACGTCATCCAGGTGCAGCGATCCGTGCCGGTCCACGGTGAGCACCGGCGGCTCCTCGATCTCGCCCTCCGGCGCGTGGAAGGAGAGCAGGGTGACGGAGGTGGTGAGGTAGCCCGGGTACGCGGCGCGGGCCGCCGACTCGTCCCGGTGGGCGAGCACCACCAGGTCGTCGAGATGGGCGAAGTCGGCGGCGAGGGCGGCGGCCTTCCAGTGCGCCGGTTCCTCGGCCGCGCCGGTGAGATGCCGGGACCGGTTCGCCGAGGTGATGTAGAGGTGGTCCGATCCGGTCTCGGCGAGCGCCCGCTCGAAGAAGCCGTTCGACGGGCAGGTCAGCCCGGGCGCGATCACCTGGGTGGTGCGCAGTCCCTGGTCGACCTGGGTGAGGTGCTCGGGGAGCCGCTCCGCGGCCGGCCCCCGGAAGCCGAACGGCCCGGCGCCGTAGAGGGCGTCCATCAGTGCCCGCACCCGACCGACCGGCAGCCGCGGCGAGATCCGCGACCAGTCGAACATCCCCGGGATCCGGCCGATCGCTGTGGTGATGCTGCCGACCTGCTGGGCTGGGCGGCCCTTGGCCAGGTTGACCCGGCGGACGGTGGCCGGGTCGGGACGCGTGACGATGACGTAGAAGTTCGCGAACGCCGCCGCGACGACCGCACCGCGAGCCAGCGCGCGGGCGGCGACCGCGACGTCCTCGGGACGGTCGATGTACAGGGGCGGTGTGGGGGCGTCCATGGGTCCTCCTCGGCGGGGCCGTGAGGCAGTTCTACGTCCACCGAACGGCACGACGGCCGGGTCGGTCGCCGATCCGATAGCCGACACGCGTTACCCCGTGCGAGCGGCCGATCCCGGGTTGTACGCAACGGCGAACGGCATCGGCCGGACGGAGGATCCGGCGTGGCCCCGTCCCGGCACCCGTTAGCCGCACGACCCAATTGGGTACAACGACTGCACCTCAGACCCACCACATTTCCTCAGGAGGCAGCGATGCGCGGCACCTCGATACTCGGAGTCATCGTCGTGATCTGGTTGCTGATCGGCGCGATCGCCGCCGGCCAGCGTGGCTACTACAGCGGCGACGACACCAACTGCGCCGAAGCCGGCACCATCCTGGTCACCATCGTGGCCGGTCCGTTGAACTACATCGGCGCCAACCCCAAGGTCGACTGCAAGCTGCCTGAGCCCTCCAAGTAGGACAGACGCTCGCCGGCCCGTGCCCCCTGACCCCGGGGCGCGGGCCGGTGTCCGTACCGGGGCGGCACCTCGTCGTCTGAGACCAGGTGGCGACGCCCGCCTCTTCCCTCTCCCGTAGGTGCGAGGGCAGCACCTTCTGACGGGCCGCACACTCCCCACAGCGTCCTAGGAGGCTGGCCTGCCAGTGTCGGCGGTGTTTGTCGACGCGGAGGTCGGGAACCGACCCGCGTCAGTCGGCGGACGAAATCGGGGGCGTGGCATGCAGATCGGCTACAAGCTGGCCGCGGAGGGATACGGCCCACAGGAGATCATCCGGCAGGCCGTCCTGGCCGAGCAGGCTGGTTTCGACTTCGTCGAGATGAGCGACCACTTCCACCCCTGGCTGGACGCGCAGGGCCACTCGTCGTTCACCTGGAGCGTGCTCGGCGCCATCGCCGCGAAGACCAGCACCCTGCGTCTGGCCACCGGCGTCACCTGCCCGACCGTCCGCTACCACCCGGCGATCATCGCGCAGGCCGCGGCGACCATGGCACTGGTCTCGGACGGGCGGTTCACCCTCGGCGTGGGGGCCGGCGAACGACTCAACGAGCACGTGGTCGGTCAGGGCTTCCCCAGCGTCCGAGGCCGGCACGAGCGGCTACGCGAGGCGCTGGAGATCATCCGACTGCTCTGGCAGGGCGGCTACCAGTCCTACGAGGGCCGGCACCTGCACCTGGAGGACGCCCGGATCTTCGACCTGCCGGACACCCCACCGGTGATGGCGGTGGCGGCCAGCGGCGAGGCGTCGGCCCGGCTCGCCGCCGAGCTGGGCGACGGACTGTTCGCCACCGAGCCGGACGCCTCGATCGTCGAGCACTACCGGCGGGCCCGCGGCTCCGGCCCCCGCTACGCCGAGGTTCCGCTGGCGTGGGCGAGCGACGAGCAACAGGCGGTGCGGGCCGTGTTGCAGACCAGCCGGTGGATGGTCACCGGTTGGAAGGTGATGAGCGAACTGCCGAACCCGGTCAACTTCGACGCGGCCAGCGCGCACGTGGAGGAGAAGCACATCCGCCAGCTCTTCGCCATCGGCCCCGACCCGGAGCCGCACGTGGACAAGGTCCGGTCGTACGTCGAGGCCGGCTTCGACCACATCGTCCTGCAGAACGCCGGCCCCGACCCGGACGGTTTCCTCGACTTCTTCGCCGGCACCCTCTCCGCCCGGCTGCGCGCCATGTCCTGACGTCGCCGGTGCCGCGACCGCGACCGCCCGGACGACCGCGACGGTCAGGCGGCTCAGGCGACGGCCGCCCGGACGATCGCGATGATCGTCCGGGCGGCCGGATGGGCGTGCGGTTCTGTTCAGCGGAAGCAGCGCGCGACAGGCACCGTGCTGCCCTCGCAGTTGGTCGGCTCGTTCTCGACGACCACGCTCTCGTCGTCGATCTTGACCTGGGCGTGCGCGGCGAAGATGCCACCGGGCTTCACCGTCGACGCGTTGTGGGTGACCCTGCTGGTGTAGAGGGCCACCGAGCCCGCGGAGGCGTAGATGCCACCGCCGCTGGACGTGGCGCCGACCGCCTCGTTGCGGGTCACGTCGCTGCCCCGGACCTGCAGGTTCGCCTTCTCGGCGTAGATGCCGGCGCCGACGCCGTGGGTGGTGTTGCCGTCGACCACGCTGTCATCCAGCGGCGTCAGGCCCTTCACTGTGGAGATGCCGCCGCCGTTGACGGTGGACGTGTTGCCGCGGATGGTCATCTTGCGCATCACCAGCACCGCGTCGGAGTTGGCCGCGCCGCCGCCGACCTGCGCGGTGTTGTTCAGCAACTCGGTGTCGGAGACCTTCGTCCGGGCCGAGAAGCTGGCCAGCCCGCCGCCCTGGCCCGCGCTGTTCTGGGTGAACGAGACGCTCTCCACGTCGGCCGCGCCGCGGTAGTTGCCGAGCCCGCCACCGTAGCCGTTGGCGCTGTTGTGGTGGAACTCCGAACGCTTCAGCGTCAGCACGCCGCCGTTGAGCAGGCCCCCGCCCTTGCCCGCGGCGCCGGAGGCACTGTTACCGACGAAGGTGGAGTCGCTCACCACCATGTTGCCGTCGTTGAAGATGCCACCGCCACCGCCCTCCGGGGACAGCGAGGTGCTCTGCGAGACGGTGACCCGTTCCACCACGGCGGTCGCCCCGTGCACCACGTGCACGCTGCCGCCCTCGATGGCGGAGCGGCCGTTGTGCAGTTCCATGTCGCGCAGGGTCAACTCGCCACCGTCGCGGACGGTGAAGAAGCGGAACGGCGCGGCCTGGGCGTCGCGGGCGATGGTGGCGCCGGCGCCGTCGATCGTGATGGGCTGGTAAATCACCGGCAGGCCGGCGGTGTCGTCGGCCGGGTTGTGCGGCGGCGCGTCGGCGTCACCCGGGGTCTCCGCGGCGTCGGCCGCCTCCCGTGCGTCGCGGATCCCCCCGTCGTACTGGTCGGTCTCGTGGAACGCCTCGGTGAGCAGGTAGCGGCACTTGGGCGCGAGCCGCAGGTCCGCGCCGCCCTCGGCGTTGGCCGTCACCAGCGCCGCCACCAGCTTCGCGGCGTCGCAGGGCACCGACACCACACCGTGCTTGCCGGTGCCCGGGCTGGGTGCGCCGCCCCGTTCCGCCCCGCCCTGGTCGCCGGCACTGCGGGCGTCGTCGTTTCCGGCCGCCGTGCTCAGCCGACCCAGACCGGGGAGGGAGAGGTCGCGGTCGGCCGCCGCGGCCACACCGGCCACGCCGGCCGCTCCGACGACCAGGCTTCCGGCCAGCAAGCCGCTGGCCAAGAACCATCGGGACCGGCGTCTGGGTCGGATCTCGCGGTCTCCTCCTTGGTACGTGGACATCAAAGGTGCCTGCCTTCCTGCCTGCCTGACGTGACCGCGCGCCGATCCGGGCGCGGGGGGCTCGACGTAGCGTCGACCGCCAAACGTCACGATAGGTCCGCAATACGGACAGGAAGGTGTGAACGTGAATAGTGCCCCTATTCATCTTTGAACCCCGCAAACGGGAACCCGGTCACCCGCCCACGTGAATGCCGGGACGACGCAACGGGTCCCGCTCGGTCCGCCGGATGATCTCCCGTACCACGGGTGGGGTGTCACCCCGGCCGAGGATGAGATAGCGCGCCAGGTGCGCGATCGGGCTCCCCTCCGACCACTCGAAGTGCGCGTGCGGCCGCACCCCGGTGGCGTCGCGCAGGGCCAACAGGATCGCGGCGATCGCGTTGGGCGCGGCCGGGCTGCTGGCCCGCAACACCCGGAAGCCACCCACCTCGATCCCGTGCACCCGCAGCACCTGACTGAACTCCGACGGATCCACCACGTCGATCTCCAGGAACAGCACGTCCGCCGCCCCGGGCACCGGATTCATCCCCCGCTGCGCCCGCTCCTTGACCGTGTACTCCTTCACCGACCCGCTCTGCCGCTTGTTCGCGATCAGGTGCAACTGCCCGTCGTGGGCCAGCGACTCGGTGACGAACCGACGGGCCGGCTCGTCGAACTCGATCCGCTCGGCGCGCAGCTCGGTGGTCCGGGTGACCCGGGAGACCAACGAGACCGCGATGATGCCGAGGATGAACAGCGCGGAGATGGTGATCCCGTCCGGCTGCTCGATGACGTTCTCCAGCAACGCGTACAGCAGCACCAGGGTCAGCGCTGTGAAACCGATGGCGGCGGCGCGCCGGTGGTGGCGGGCCGCGGAGATCGTCACCGCCACCGCGCCGGAGACCATCATCGCCAGGATGCCCGTCGCGTACGCACCGGCCTGTGCGTTGACGTCGGCCCGGAAGGCGATCGTGATGGCGACACTGACGACGGTGTAGACGATCACCACCGGACGCACCGCCCGCGCCCACTCCGGCGCCATGCCGTACGAGGGCAGGTAGCGCGGCACGATGTTGATCAGCCCGGCCATCGCCGAGGCGCCGGCGAACCACAGGATGAGCACGCTGCTCACGTCGTAGACCGTGCCGAACGCCTCGCCCAGGTGGGCGTGCGCCAGGAACGCCAGAGCCCGCCCGTTGGCCGCCCCGCCGGGCCGGAACTCCTCGGCCGGAATGAGCGCCGTGGTCACGAAGGTCGTCGAGACGAGGTACACCGACATGATCAGCGCGGCGGTGGTGAGCAGCCGGCGCGTGTTGCGGATCCGGGCGGCGAGCCGGGCCTGCCTGTCCGCCCCGTCGGCCCGCACCAGCGGCATCATGCTCACCCCGGTCTCGAAACCGGACAACCCCAGCACCAGCAACGGGAACGCCAGCACTGCCGTGAGCAGCACGTGGCCCGGTCCGCCGCCGCTCGTGGTCACCGCGGCGGTCCAGTCCGACACGATGCCCGGGTCGTCGACGATCCGGGCCACCGCGACCACGACGATCACCGCGTTGAGCGCCAGGAAGACGGCGACCAGCGGGATGGCCACCACCACCGCCTCGCGGAAGCCGAGCAGGAACACCCCGCCGAGGATGAGCAGCAGCACCACGGTGACCACGACCGGGACGGCCCGGCCGTGCAGCGCGTCGGGCAGGTACGGGTTCTCCAGCAGGTGCACGGTGGCGTCCGCCGAGGAGAGGGTGATCGTGATGATCCAGGAGGTGGCCACGAAACCGAGCAGCACGAGTACGAAGATCTTGCCCCGCCAGAACGGCAGCAGGTGCTCCAGCATCGCCACCGACCCCTGCCCGTGCGGGCTCTCCTGGGCCACCCGCCGGTACATCGGCAACATGCCGGACAGGGTGAGCACGACGATCAGCAGGGTCGCCAGCGGGGACAGCGCACCGGCCGCCACCGCCGCGATGCCCGGCAGGTACGACAGCGTGGAGAAATAGTCGACTCCGGTCAGGCACATCACCTGCCACCAGGCGTGCCGGCGGTTCTGTCCCTCGCCCGCCTCCGGGCCGGGCGGCTGCACCTGGTGCTGGAAGAGCCACCGGCGCAGTGGACTGGTCGGCGGCGCCGACCGCGCCGCCGTCGCCACCCGTTCGGGCACCACGACACCCGGCCGGCCACCCCGGTGCGGGCGGGCCGGGTCGCGGGCCGCCCGCAGCGCCGGGTCCGGTCCCGTCGGTGTGTGGCGGCGTCCGCTCCAACGTCGTGGTTTCGCCCGGTGCTCGTCACCCATCGCCAGTCCCACCCTCACAGGTCCTGATCCGACGGTAGGCGGTGGCGCGGGACCCGACCGGCGGAACCGGGCAGGTGGGTGGCCAGCTCAGGACAGGTCCGGCACGGCGAGCAGGCGGGCCAGCGCGGGCGGGTCGGCGATGGTCACGGTGGCCGCCGGGTGTCGTGGCCGCCCGCCCGGCACCACCGCCGGCACCGCCGTGGCGAAGCGCAGGCAGATCCCGCCGGCCGTGCTGCTGCCGAAGCTCGCGCCCGCGTCGGCGAGCGACACGTGTGGCCCGATCACCCGCCACCAGCGGTACGGGCCGCTCAGCTCGACGGCTGTCACGTTCTCCCGGTCGGTCCGTAGCCGCCACGGCCCGTACCGGATCACCAGATCCCGGTCGGTGACGGCCACCCAGGCCGTCGCCGGTCGGACCCCCAGCAGCGCCAACACCGGGCGGAACAGCGGATCGAAGCGGAACGCGAACCGCGTCGCGGCACCGGTCATCGCGCACCGGGCCGAACGGTGGGTCGCGGCACCGGGCCACCCGGCCGCAGGGGGCCGGGCCGCGCGGGCCGGGGGCGGGCGGCGGGCCGACGCCGGGCCAGGACGGTCATGGCGCGGGCGTACCCGGTACGAGCCCGCCGACACCCCCGACGTCCGCCGCCGTCGGGACGAACCCGACGCCCCCTCCCCCACCGCCGGCCGGCACCCCCCGAGCCGGCCGACGGTGGTGGCAGACGGTCGGCACCCCCCGGAGCCGACCGGCTGCATCCCCCGGGTCGACCGGATGCCGGCCGGCCACCCGGGGTGGGCGGATCTGGTGGGACGCGCTCCCGCGCTCCGCCGCCCCCCACGGGGCGGAGCGCGGGAGCCCCCCGTCCCGGCTACTGCAGGAACGCTCCCAGGGGCGACAGCAGTAGCCGGCCGAGCGCCGCGGCGTTGTCGTCCAACCGTGTGCGCTCACACTCGCGGGCGTCCGGGTCGTGCCGGCACCGCCAGATCTTCTGCGCGTTGCGCCAGGCGACATCGCGGGTGTACTCGACCAGTTCCCCCTGGTACCAGTCGTCGATGTCGCCGTTGAGCATGTCGATGAGGAGCTGCCAGCGTTCCAGATAACCCCGACGCAGTCCGGGGATCTTGTCCGCGAAGATCTTGTTGATCTCCAGGTAGTCGTGGTGCTGGTCACTGCCGTCGACCGGCTCCGACTCCAGGTGGTCGAACGTGGTCACCAGCGCGAAGGGCAGGTCGAAGTTGATGTGCGCGTTGACCCCGGCCGCCGCCGACGGCAACGGGCGGGCGTCCGGCCCACGCATCCGCTCGAAGAGACACGACCAGGCCTTCGGCGTGCCCGGACTGGAGTCGGTCCAGAGCCGCATCGCGTCGAAATACCGCGCCGCGAACTCCACGTCGAGCCGGGAGAGAAAGGCCGGGTCGACGAAACGGTCGTCGTACAACCCGTCCAACACGCTGCTGGTGATGGTCAGGTAGAGCTTGTTGAAGTCAGCGAGGGGGCAACTGGCCTCCAACGGTGGCAACCGCACCAGCATGTCCTGAAGCTTGGTGAGGTGGTCGACCACGGCCGGCACGTCCGCGGGATGGTCGGCGAGCAGGTCGACGATGTCCCGGTGTACGGGCCCCCAGACCGGTTCGGTCATCACTCCTCCATAGTGGTCGGCGGCATCCCCCGTGCCGTCGTCGACGCGGCCCAGCCTTTCAGCCGACCCCCACCCGCCAAATCAGTAGAACGACGTATCCCGGCGCGCACACGCGGTACGTACGTCAGCTCCGGACGTTGCGCAACTGGATGGCACTGGCCTGGACGCGGGTACGGACCTGCAGCTTGTCGAAGATGTGCGACACGTGCACCCCGATGGTCCGCTCGCTGATGAACAGCCGCTGCCCGATCTCCTTGTTGGTGAGCCCCTCCGCGACGAGCGCGAGCACCTCCCGCTCCCGTGCGGTGAGCGTCGCCAACTCGTCGTCGGACGCCTCGGCCGGCGCGCTGCGCGTACCGCTGAGCGTCTCGCGCTCCTCAAGCGACACCCGGGCCCGCCCGGCCAGCGCGCGGATCTCCGAGGTCAGCGGCACCGCACCCAACCCCTGCGCCACCCGGTACGCCTCCCGCAACAGCTTGCCGGCGGTGGCCAGCCGGCTGCGGCGGGCCAGCAGCGCCTCGGCCTGCCGCAGCCGCGAGTACGCCGCCGGGTAGGGGTGGTGGCGTCGATCCCACTCGGCGACCGACGCCGCCCACAGCTCCGGGTCGCTGCTGTCGAGGCGGCTCACCTCGGCGGCGCACAGTGCCAGGAACGCCTCCACCACCGACCGCACCGGACGGGCCGCGCCGACGCTCTTGCGGGCCACCCGGTCCACCACGTCGCGCAGCCGGCGTACCACCGTCGGGTCCACGGCCATGGTGCGGCTGACGTGCGCCTCAGCCTCGGCCCGCAGGCCGTGCCAGACCAGCGCGGACAGGATCGTCACGTCGTCGGAACGGCTCTCGGTGAGGCCACGTTGCACCGCCAACCGCGCCACGTCGTGCCGCCCCTCCCACATGGCCAGCCCGGCGCGCAGGGTGAGCAGCGGGATGACGTGCCGCGCCCCGCCACCGGCGAGCAGGGTCGCCACCGCGTCGAGGTCGCGGCTGGCGGCGTCGATGTCGCCGTAGCCCACCGAGAGCCGGCACCGGGCCAGCAGCAGCTCGACGGCGTCCGCACCGGACGGTCGGTGCCGCAGCGCGGCGGCGACCACCTTCTCCGCCTCGGCCCACTGGCCGACCCGGAACAGCCCGTTGATGGCGACGGCCAGCAGCCGGGTCTCCCAGGTGCGGCCCAGCCCCAGCTCGGCGACCCGCTCGGCGCCCCGCCGGGCCACCACCACACCCTCCTCGAGGATGTTCAGCGGCCCGGTCAACAGCTCCGCCAGGTGCAGGTACGCGCAGGCCACATCCTCGGGTTGGCCGGCGCGCTCGGCGGTGTCGAGGGCGTCGCGCATCACCGCGAGCCCCGCGTCCGGGTCCTCCAGGTAGGCGCCGCTGAAGCCCAGCGCCGAGCTGGCCAGCACCACCTCGGTGGCGGAGCCCTCCACGTCGGCGGCCAACGCCAACGCCTCCCGGGCGCGCTGGCCGGCGTCGGCGTAGCGGCCCAGATGCAGGAGCAGCTCGGCGAGGCGGGCGGCGGCCGTGGCCCGGTCGCGCGGGGAACAGTCGGCCGCCGTCAGCGCCCGCTGGTATTCCTCCTCGGCCAGCGCCGAGCGGCCGGCGGCGGCCAGGTAGCGGGCCCGGCGGATGTGCAGCGCGCAGCTCGGCTCGCCACCGCGCAGCGCGGCCATCTCCTCCAGCAGTGCCAACGCGCGGGCGTGCTCCCCACAGTGGTGGGCCGCCTCGGCGGCGTTCTCGAGCAGTTCGACCCGGTCCACCGCCAGCGGGCCCGGATCGGCGGCCAGCGGGTTCGGGTCGGCAGCCAGTTGCAACGCCGCCGACCAGTGCCGGTGCGCCTCGGCGTAACCGTGCAGCCGCTCGGCCTCCTGCGCCGCCGCCACCGCCGCCGGCAACGCGCGCGCCGGCTCACCGGCCAACCGCCAGTGGTGCGCGAGCCGGGCCTGGTGCAGCTCACCCGGCGCGGCGGTCAGCGCCTCGGCGTAGCGGCGGTGCAGCCCGGAACGCTCGGCCGGCAGCAACTCGTGCGCGAGCACCTCGGCGACGAGGCGGTGCCGCAGCCGGTAACCGTCGTCGGCGCCGACCAGCAGCCGGTGGGCCACCGCCGCGCGGGCCGCGTCGATCAGCTCGTCCTCGGGCAACCGCAGCACCTGGGCCAGCAGCCAGTGCTGTACCGGCTCGACACCGGCGGCGACCGCGTGCACCACCGCGTGCGCGTGCTGGGGCAGCGCGTCGACCCGGTCGAGGAAGATCTCCCGCAGCGTCTCGGACAGGCCGTCGCGGCCGTCGCGGAGGTCGCGGGCCAACTCCTCGATGACGAACGGGTTGCCGCCGCTGCGCTGCCAGACCTGCTCGGCCGCATCGGCGGACAGCGTCCGGCCAACCACGGCGGCGGCCAGCTTCTCGGTGTCGGCCCGGTCCAGTGGCGCCAGGTCGAGCACCCGCACCGTCCGCAGCCGACGCAACTCGGTGAGCACCCGGCGCAGCGGGTGCGCGCCCTGCAACGACTCGGCGCGTACCGCCGCCAGCACGGAGAGCTGAAGGTCGCCGAGCCCGGCCAACAGGTAGAGCAACAACTGTCTGGTGCTCCGGTCGACCCACTGCAGGTCGTCGAGGATCAACACCAGTGGTCTGCCCTCGGCGATCAGGTGCAGCCCGCGGCTGACCCGCTCCAGCAACGCGCCCGCGCCGTCCGGGCCGGCGGTCTCGTCGGCGAACATCTGCAAGAGCCCACGCACCGCGGAGGAAGTGCGTGCGTGCGAGGTGGACAGATCGGCGTCGAATCGGCGCAGCGCCTGCAACAGCGGGTGCAGCGGGGAGGCGTCGCCGATGTCCAGGCAGCTGCCGGTGAGCACCACGGCGCCCTGCTCACGCAGCCGGTCGCCGACCTCACCCAGCAGCCGGGTCTTGCCCACACCGCTCTCACCGGTCAGGAAGACGGCGGCCGTCTGCCCGTGCGCGGCGTCACCGAGCAACGCGGACCGAACCGTCTGCACCAGCTCGGTCCGGCCCACGAGCGGTGCGGTGTCCACATCGCTGGCCATGGCACGCAGCCTAATCACAGGTCCCCGAACCGTTCTACGGCCATCTGCCGCTTGTGGTACTCCTCGCGTCGACTTTGCGACTAAAGGTTGCAGGTGGCCGACATACGTCGTTCTGCAGATCCCCCGTCAGCCCAGGAATGCCAATCTCCGGAGGTCACCAGGCATCAGCGGGGAGAAGGGTTGGTGCGAAGCCATGACCACCACCACCAGCAGCATCATCGTCGGCGACGCGCGGCGGCCCGTGACCCCGCACTGGCCGGTGCCGGAGGAGAGACGCACCGTGACGGTGCTCTTCGCCGACATCGTCGGCTCCACGGCGTTGGTGAACCGACTCGACCCGGAGGACGTCCGCGCGTTGCAGCGGGTCTACTTCGACACGGTCGCCGGCGTGCTGCACCGGTGGCAGGGAGTGGTGGAGAAGTACGTCGGCGACGCGGTGATGGCCCTCTTCGGCGCTCGGCACTCCGACGGGTTCGACGCGTACCGGGCGGTGCGTGCCGGACTCGAGATCCAGGCCGCGCTCGACTGCCGACCGATGGTCGGGGACATCCGACTCCGGGTGCGCGTCGGTGTCGCCACCGGCGAGGTCGTGGTCGACCTCGGCGGCGCGGTCAGCGGCGGGCACGGCGTGGCCAGCGGCGCGGTGATCACCGCAGCGGCCCGCCTCCAGGAGTACGCGCCACCGGGCGCCGTCGCGCTCTGCGCGGCCACCGCGCGGGCCACCGCTGGCCTGATCACCCAGCGTCGGCTACCGCCGGTGCCGGTCGCCGGCCGGGTGCCGCCGGTGCCGGTCTGGCACGCCGTCGGTCCGGTGCGTCCCGGCGTCGACCGACACGACGGCCCGCTCATCGGTCGCCGCCGCGAGCTGGCCACCATCCGCGACCAGCTGACCGAGGCCATCCGGGAGCAGAACCCGTGCTGGATCTCCCTGGTCGGGCCCACCGGCAGCGGCCGCAGCCGGTTGCTGCACGAGCTGACCCGGGGGCTGACCACGGTGGACGGCGCACCCGTGCGCTGGTGTGTGACGGCCTGCCAGCCGTACCCCGATCAGGTCCTGGAGCCGGTCGCCGAGCTGCTCCGCGGTCTCGCCGGGGTGCGTCGCGGCGACGGCCCGGCGGCGGTCCACGACCGGCTCGTCGCCGCACTGACCGCCCTGTTCCCGCCGGCCCGGGTCGCCACGGCGGTCCCGGCGCTCCAGCGACTGCTGACCAACCCGGACGGATCGGCCGCGGCGATGGCCGGCGCGGCGATCTGCCGGGAGGTCCTGCTGCGCCTGGCCGCCCGGGGGCCGCTGATCGTCGCCGTGGACGACGTGGACCGCGCCGCGCCCACGGTGAGCGGGTTCCTGCACGCGCTGTTCAACGCGGCGACGGCCCGGCGGCTACCCCTGGCCGTGGTCACCCTGCACCAACCGCAGTGGGCCGACACCCGGCCCGGCTCGGCCCGCCGGGTGGCGATCCGACCGCTGGCCACGGTGCAGTCCGGGCGGCTGCTGCGCCACCTGCTGACCCGGGCCGGCCAGCCGGTGGCCCTGGTGGACCGGCTGCTGCCACTGGTGGGCGGCCGGCCCGGGCACGCGGCGGCGTACGTCGCGTCGATCGTGTCCGGGGCCGACCCGGCGGCGCTCCCGCTGCCCGAGCCGGTACGCCGAGCCGTCGGCGCCGAGCTGGACCACCTCGACGGTGAGCGGCGAGCGGTCCTGATGGCCGCCGGCGTGCTGGGCGGCGTGATCTCCGCCGCGGCGGTCGACCGGGCGCTCGGCTGGACGCCCGGCCGGTCCGCTCCGGCACTACGCCGCCTGGTCGCCGCCGGACTGCTGCTCCCCCACCACGCCGGCGGGTACGCGTTCGCCGCGCCCGCGCTGCGCCAGGTCGCCGCCGAGCGGCTGCCCCGCGCGCTGCGGGCCGTCTTCGCCCGCCGGGCCACCGACGCCCCACGCCAGGTCACCGCCCGCCCCGACGCCCTCCGGCCAGATCGCGCCGCCGCGAACTCCGCTGGTGCGGTCGGCAGCGGCTCGACCACCCGGTCCGCCGAGATCGTGCGCCTCGACGCCGTCCGCTCCCGGGTCGGCCGCGACACCCCGCTCGTGGCGCTGGCCCCCGCGCCGGGATCCGGCCCGCCGCGCCTGTCCGCCCCGACGATGGCGACCCCGCCGGCCGCGCCGCCGCGGGGAACCAACCGGGCGCCGGTCG
Organism: Micromonospora sp. NPDC023888; assembly: GCF_040639415.1. Classification (NCBI taxonomy): domain Bacteria; kingdom Bacillati; phylum Actinomycetota; class Actinomycetes; order Micromonosporales; family Micromonosporaceae; genus Micromonospora; species Micromonospora sp. NPDC023888. The sequence goes on from NZ_JBEZZW010000019.1 coordinate 127,763, forward strand.
CCAACCGGCTCCGACCCGTCGCGCCGGTCGGTGACGTACCGCCGACCTCGCCCGCGACGGTTTCGGCGGCGCGGGCCAACACGGGCGGTCACTGGCCCTCGGACGTCGACCGCATTCCGGTGACGATCCGCGCGGTGCCCGCCGTGGCGGGGTCGGCGAGACCCGGCACCGGTGTCGGTGGGCTGCCCGATCGGGTACGCGCCGTACCCGTCCCACCGTTGATCCGTCAGCCGGACGGCCTGGCGGACTCGGCCTGAGGGTCCATCGCGCGGCAGATCGAGTCGGGTGTGTACGGGCAGCCCGGCCGAGGCGGGTACGTCACGACGAAGGACTGACCCCGGACGGCCGCCCGCCGAACTGCCAGTTGTGCACCTCGACGTCGGCGTACCGGTCGATGGTCAGGATGGAGCGCGCCGCGTCCGGGGTCGGCGCCCGGACCAGCGCGGCGGTGCCGAGCCACGTGCCGCCGTCGTCGGACAGCAGCGGCCCGTACGCGATCAGCTCGTCCGGGTCGGGTGGCACGGGCAGGTCGACGGCCTGCCCCGCGCCGAGGCCAAGCACCAGGTAGCGGTTGCCGCCGGTCCGACCACCGGGGAAGTCCCACATGGTGCGGCCCAGCGTGTTGCGCCATCGGCGTAGCAGCACATCCCGGTACACGCCGGCCTGGTAGTTGGGCTCTTCGAAGGCGAACGTCCGTGCGGCGGCCGGATCGGGCACGTCGACGATGTGCACGCTGCCGGTGGCAGTGTCGCCGGACAGGGTTGGGCCGCGGGCGATCAACTCCTCCGCGTACCGATCCATGTAGGACCAGTGGTCGGCCAACAACTCGTCGCGCAACGTTGCCGAGCCGGGCCGGTCGCGGTGGTAGCACAGGAACTCCATGCCACGCATTCTCGACGTGGCGCCGGACCTCCGGGCGGCCGGGTGTCGCCCCGCCGCTTACGGCACGGACGCCGAGGCCAGCAGCGCAGCGGTCGGCAGGACGAGCAGGCCGTCCGCGTCGCGGTAGGCGGCGGTCAGCTCGTCGTACGCGGCACGGATCCGGGTGATCACGTGCGGCGGCTGGGCCTCCATCAGCAGACCGGGCTTGCTGATGCCGTTCGCCGGACCGCTCCACCAGGCCTCGGGATGGGTGCGATGCGCCCACGTGATCGTGTCGCAGCCCGCGTCGGCCAGCCCGGCGGCGTCGAGCAGGCCCGCGAACCCCTCGGGGGTACGCGGGAAGTCCCGCTGCGCGTCCACCGTCGGTACGGAGGTCGGACGGTCGACCCCGGCGGCGTCGAAGACCGTCCCCCACAGCCGCTGCGCCTCCGGCGGCGGGTCGGGCCAGATCGTCACCGCGATCCGACCGGCCGGCCGGACGACGCGGCGCAGTTCGCTGATCGCGGCCAGCGGATCGCCGACATGATTGATCACGAAGTTCGCCACTGCCGCGTCGAAGTGCCCGGCGGGAAACGGCAGGTGGGGCAGGGCCGCGAGGCGGACCTCGGCGGCGGGCGGGAGGCGGCTGCGTACCAGCTCGACCATGCTCGGCTCGGCGTCGACGGCCACGACGGTGGCGCCCCGAGCGACGGCCAGCCCGGCCACGGTCCCGGAGCCGGTGCCGGCATCGAGCACCCGCAGGCCCGCGGCGACGTGGGCGGCGTCCAGCAACGATGGTGCGGGATGGGCGCAGAGCGCGGCGAAACTGCTGTCGAACGCCGCCGCGCGCCCGGCCCAGCGCGACCGTTCGTGCTCGTCGAAGGCTGTCGTCGTCACCGCCACACCCCGCTCAACGATCTTGATGGTGGCCCCACGGTATCGAACGAGAGGTGTCCGGGGCTGCCCCGCGCACCGGCGCGACGCCGCCCGTACCCGCGGTGAGCTGGGTGTCCGTTGTCCACGGCAGCGGATGAGCCGCCGACGAGGGTGACTAGGATTGGCCCGGTCATGCTGCTACGGGTGCTCGGGCCGCTTGAGGTCGAGGTCGACACAGGCGGACCGGTCGACCTCGGCGGCCCCCGCCAACGTGCCGTGCTCGCGCTGCTGCTGGCAGCCCGGGGTGAGGTCGTCTCCGTCGGTCGGATGATCGAGGATCTGTGGCGGGGTGAGGCCCCACCGCGGGCGATCGCCTCCGTCCAGGCGTACGTCTCGCACCTGCGCCGCCTGTTGGAGCCGTCCCGGGAGCGCCGCACTCCCGCGCGGGTCCTGGTCACCGCGCCGCCCGGCTACGCGATCCGGGTGCCCAGCGGGGCCGTCGACGCCGGTCGGTTCGAGACGCTGCTCGTCGAGGCCCGCGCGATCAGCTCCGCCGATCCGGGTCGGGCGCGTCTGCTGCTGAGCAGCGGGCTCGACCTGTGGCGTGGTCGGGCGTACGCCGAGTTCGCCGGGGAGCCCTGGGCGCAGGCCGAGGTGCTGCGGCTGGAGGAGCTGCGCCTCGGCGCCCGGGAGTTGCTGCTCGACGCGATCGTGCGGTGCGGCGACGCGGCCGAGGCGGTGTCGGAGGCGGAGGTGCTGACCCGGCAGGCCCCGCTGCGGGAGGAGAGTTGGCGGCTGCTGGCGTTGGCGTTGTGGCGTGCCGGTCGGCAGGGCGACGCGCTCGCCGCGCTGCGTCGGGCACGGGCGACCTTCGTGGCCGAGCTCGGCCTGGATCCGGGCCCGGCGTTGGTCGAGGTGGAGTCGGCGATCCTGGGCCAGCGTCTCGACCTGCTCCCACCGGTGGCCGCGACCGCGGCACGCGTCGACGTCGGGCAACCGGTGACGGCGGAGGTGTTCGTCGGGCGGGAGGCCGAGCTGGCCGCCCTCGGGCGGGCCGCCGACGAGGCGGTGGCAGGCGGACCACGGGTGGCGCTGGTCAGCGGCGAGGCCGGCGCGGGCAAGACGAGTGTGCTCGCCCGCTTCCGGGAGGCGCTCGCCGCCCGCGACTGGCTGGTCGCCGTCGGCCGCTGCCCCGAGGTCGAGGGCGCCCCGCCGGCCTGGGCCTGGGTCGAGGCGCTGCGGCAGCTCGCCGAGCAGGCGCCGCCGGGTGATCTCGTACCGGCGCTCACCCCGCTGCTGGGCGGGAGCGCCGGCGAACCCGGGGGCGACGTCACCGCCGGACGGTTCCGGCTGCATCACGCCGTCGCCGCCTGGTTGGACGCGGCCGCGGCCCGCCGACCGGTCGCCGTGGTCCTCGACGACCTGCACGCCGCCGACGCCGAGACGCTGCTCCTGCTGAACAGCGTCATCGAGTTGACCACCGGGGCCGTACTGTTCGTCGCGGCGTTACGCCCCGCCGACAACCGCGAGCGGCTCGCCGACACGATGGCCGTCCTGGCCCGTCGCTCCCCCCACCGGATCCGGTTGGGTGGCCTGACGACTGCCGAGATCGAGACGCTGCTCGGGGCGCTCGCCCAGCGACCCGTCGACGCGGAGACGGTCGCCGCGCTCACCGAGCGGACCGGCGGCAACCCGTTCTACGTCCGGGAGTCGGCGCGGCTACTCGCCGCCGAGGGCACGCTCGTCGCCACCAGCGAGGTGCCCGACGGGGTACGCGACGTGCTGCGCCGACGACTGTCCCGCCTGCCGTCGTCGGCGGTCTCGGTGCTGCGCCTCGCCGCCACGCTCGGCCGGGAGGCGGACGTGCCGACACTCGTCGACGCCGCCGACACCGACGAGACGTCCACCCTCGAAGCGTTGGAGGCCGGACTGGCCGCCGGGCTGCTCACCGAACCGGCACCGGGGCGGGTGCGCTTCGTGCACGGGCTGGTCCGCGACACCATCTACACGGACCTGCCCCAGTTGCGCCGCACCCGCCTGCACGCCCGGATCGCCGCCGCCACCCGCCGGCTGGCACCCGACGACTATCCGGCCCTGGCCCACCACTACGCCCGTGCGGCGTCGGCCGACACCGCGCCGCTCGCCGTCGACTACGCCATCCGCGCCGCCGAGCTGGCCGAGCGGCGGTACGCGTACGACGCGGCGATCGAGGTGCTCGGCAACGCCGTCGACGCCGCCGGTTCGGTCACCGGGGATCGTGACGCGCTGCGGGTCGACCTGCTCGGCCGGCTGTTACGCGCCCAGGCTCGGGCCGGTGCGGTGGCCGCCGCCCGGCAGACCCGCGCCCGGGCCGTCGACGTCGCCGTCGCGTCCGGCCGCGACGACCTGCTCGTCGCGGCGTTCACCGCGTGGACCGTCCCCACGCCGTGGCTGACGCACGCGTACGGCGTCGTGGACCATCGGGTCGTCGAACTACTCACCCGGCTGTTGCGGGCCGACGACCTGGACCCGGTCGTCCGCTGCCGGCTGCTCGACGCCCTGGCCACCGAGTTGGACGGCGAGTCGGACCCCCGGGGCGTGTCCGCCGGGCGGGAGGCGCTGGCGATCGCCCGGCGGCTGGGCGACCCGGAGCTGCGCGCCCTGGGGTTGGCCGCGCGGGTCCGGACCATGAGCTACGAGCGGGAGGCGCCGCACCGCCGGGAGTTGGCCCTGGAGCTGCGCGACCTCGCCGACGAGCACGGGCTGGTGATCTACCGGTGGGTCGCCGAGCAGGTGCTCGCCCACTGCGCCGCCGCGCTCACCGAACCGGCCGAGGTCCGCGCCGCGCTCGCCCGGCAGGGGTGGCTGGCCGAGACGTACCAGCTCAACGAGGGACAGGTGATCTACCTGTGCGGGCGGGGCGCCCTCGCGCACATCGCCGGCGACTTCGTCGCCGCGCGCCGGCACTACGACGAGGTGGCCGTGCAGATGCGGCGACAGGGTTCGCTGCACGCCGAGGCGTTCCACTACTTCTCGGTGGGGACCCTGCTGATCAGCCAGGGACGCTTCGGCGAGCATCTGGAGGCGACCCGCCGGGTGCGGAGGTCGTTGGGGCCGATCGTGGACGACCTGCTGGCACTGGCGCTCATCGAGAGCGGACGGGTGGACGAGGCGCGGGCCATGCCCATCGGGCGGCACACCTACCGCCCGGACTACTTCGAGTCGGCGCTGCTGAGCGTGCGCGGGATGGTCATCGTGGCCCTGGGCCGGCGGGACCTGGCCCAGCCCGTGATCGACGCCCTGCTCCCGGTCCGCGACCAGTTGGCCGGTTTCTCCACCACCGCGGCCGTGGTGCGGCCGGTGGCGCTGACGCTCGGGGAGCTGTTCCGGCTGCTGGGCCGCACCGAGGAGGCGGCCCGGCACTTCACGCTGGCGGCCGGGGTGGCCCGTCGGTGGGAATCGCCGCACTGGCTGGCCGAGGCGACTGCCGCGTTGACTGCCTGACCCCCCGATCAGTGCCTTCCAAGCCGATTCCAAGTGCCACCGAGCATGATCAACAGATCTGTGTCAGTTGATTTCCTCGGAAAGGTCACCGTGAACCAGAACCACCGCGAAGCCATGGCCGATGTCCGCGACATGTACATGGCGCACACCGTCTTCCGTCGCGAGTTCAGCCTGCTGCCGCAGCTCGTCCGCGACGTCAGGCCGGGCGACGTCAGCCGCGCGGAGGTCGTCGGCGCCCACGCCGAGATGCTCTGTCACACCCTGCACCTGCACCACGAGGGCGAGGACCTGCTGCTGTGGCCTCGACTGCTGGAGCGCGGCGGCGAGAAGGCCGCCGCCATCGTCCCCACCATGGAGGCGCAACACCACGCCATCGAGGACGCCCACGCGGCGGTGGTCGCCCTGCTCCCGGCGTGGCGGCGTACCGGGCGCGGTGGTGACCAGCTCGCCGACGCCCTCGAGCACCTCCGCGCCGCGCTGATCGAGCACATGGCCATGGAGGAGAGCGAGATCCTGCCACTTGCCGAACGGCACGTCACCGCCGCGGAGTGGATGGAACTCGGCGAGCACGGGATGGCCAGGACCCCGAAGAAGCGGCTGCCGCTGGCCTTCGGCCTGGTCATGTACGAGGGCGACCCCGAGGTGATCAAGGCGGTGCTGGCACACGCCCCGCTGCCGGCCCGCCTGCTCATGCCGATCATCGCGCCGCGCCTCTTCGCCGCCCACGCCAGGCGGGTGCACGGCACCGCGACTCCCCCGCGCATCGGCGCCAGCACGCGCTGAGCGAGGCCGGCCACCGACGAGGCCGCGGGGGCGACGGCTCGACCGACCAGGCGCGGTTGTGCCCGGCACGTCCGGCGGGGGCACCGGGCGTGCCACGGTCGGCTGCGCCGTCGAGGGGGGCGGCGCAGCCGAAGGGGGCTGCGCCGTCGGGGGGCGGCGCAGTCGCGCGACCCGCAGGCAACGGCCAGGGGTCGTCGTTGCCGACGGGATCGCGGCTGTGCCGTCCGCCGGGCTCGCCGCCGCGGCGTCGGCGCACGCGTCAGGCGAACGCCGCCGGGCGGTCAGCAGGCGGCCAGGAAGGCCAGCACCCGTGGCCAGGTCGCCGCGGTGGCGTCCGGGGAATGCTCGGCCAGGTCCGGGTCGGTGAACAGGTGCCCCGCACCGGGATAGCGGAAGACGGTCAGGTCGGCACCGGCGTCGGTGAGCGCCTGCTGCCACTCGTCGACCTCGTCCGGCGCGTCGTACGGGTCGGGGTCGGCGAGGTGCAGCTGCACCGGCAACCCGGGCCGGACCGCGTCCGGCGCGCCACCGGTGCCGTGCAGCAGGAGCAGACCGGCGGCGTCGGGGCGCTCGGCCAGCAGCGCCCCGGCCACGCCGGCGCCCATCGAGAGGCCGGCGAGCACCGTCTCCGGTGGCAGGTCGCGCAGCGCGGCCCGGGCCCGGTCGAGCACCACCTCCTGGCCGATCTTGTCGAGCAGCGCGAAGCCCTCCTCGACGGTGTCGGTGGCCGGCACCCCGTACAGGTCGGGGGTGCTGACCTGGTGCCCGGCGGCGCGCAGCCGGTCGGCGGTCGCGCGCACGGCGGGCCGCAGCCCGTACACGGAGTGGAACAGCACGACGTGTCGCATCACGTCATCCTGCCGCAGCCGAGGGTCCGTCCGGTGTGGGCACGCGGGGCGGACGTCAGACCAACGCCGCCAGCCGCGCGACCAGGTCGGCCGGTGGCGGCATCGCGGCGATCTCCCGGCTGACCTGCGCGGCGGCGGTACGCAGGCGGTCGTCGGTGAGCAGTTGGGTCAGCGCCCGCGCGGTGATGTCCCGGGGGCGCAGCGCCAGGCCGACGCCCCGGCGGGCCAGCAGTTCCGCGTTGTGCCGCCGGTCCCCCGGACCCGTCGTGGCGAGCTGCGGCAGACCGGCGGTGAGGGCGCCGAAGGCACTGCCCGCCCCGCCGTGATGCACCAGCGCCGCGCTCGCCGGCAATGCCACGTCGAGCGGGATCCAGTCGACCACCCGCACGTTGCCGGGCAACGAACGGGTCGACCGCTCGTCGGGCCGGACCAGCACGATCTCGGCGTCCACCTCGGCGGCGGCGGCCACCACGGCGGGCATCGGACCCCGGTCGCCGGGGCCGGTCAACGTGCTGCGGGTGACCAGGATCCGGGGTCGGTCACCCGGTTCGCGCAGCCAGGCCGGTAGCTCGCCGCCGCCGACATAGGAGTCGTAGCGCATCGGCCAACCATCCTGGTGCGCCACGCTGGGCGGGGCCACGGCGAGGGCAGCCGCCGGCGGCGGCAGCTCGGTCAGGCCGTGCCGCCGCAGCGCGGCACCGAGTCGGGCGCTGGTCGTGCGGACCAGTTCCCGACCGTCGAAGAGGGAGTTCTCCTGGCGTACGGCCGGCACCCCCAGCCGGGCGGCGGCGACCGCGCCGGCGACCGCGAACGGCTCGTGGAGCACCAGATCCGGCCGCCACTCGGTGGCCAGCGTGACGACCGGGTCGGTGAGCCGGTCGTTGAGCGCGCCGAAGAGCAGGCCCGCGCCCCGGGTGCCGGCGGTGCCCGCCAACTCGGCCCGCGCGACCAGCGGGTGTCGGGGGAAGACCCGCAGCGCGATCCGGCCGAAGTCGAAGCCCGGTGCGATGTCGTGCACCGGCAGACCGGCGTCGGCGGCGGCCAGGCCACCCCCGCCGGTGGCCAGCAGCACGTCGTGGCCAGCGTCGCGCAACGCGACGGCGAGCGGCACCAACGGAAAGACGTGCCCGACCAGCGGGGCCGAGACCACCAGGACGCGCATGGACCGGATCCTATGTCGAGTACGCCGGTGGCGGAGCCCCGCCGACGGGCTGCGGCGCTGGTGCGTGCCGGGCCGCTCGGGCAGCGATCAGCCGGCCGGTCGCCTGTCGACGATGCGGCGCATCTTGCCCACCGACCGCTCCACCGCGTCCGGGGCGAGCACGTCGACCGCCACGCTCACGCCGATGGTGTTCTTCACCAGCTCCACAAGCGTCGCGCCGGCCCGCTCGGCGGCGTCCAGGGCCACGCCGACCCGCCGCTCCACCCGTACCGTGAGGGTGTCCAACCGGCCCTGCCGATCGAGTACGCACTGGAAGTGCGGCGACAACTGCGGGGTACGCAGGATCAACTCCTCGATCTGGGTCGGGAAGACGTTCACCCCGCGCACGATCATCATGTCGTCCGTCCGACCGGTGATCTTCTCGATCCTGCGCATCGGCCGGGCGGTGCCGGGCAGCAGTCGGGTCAGGTCCCGGGTGCGGTAGCGCACCACCGGCATCGCCTCCTTGGTCAGCGAGGTCAACACCAGCTCACCCCGCTCACCGTCGGGCAGCACCGCCCCGGTCACCGGGTCGATGATCTCCGGGTAGAAATGGTCCTCCCAGACGTGCAGCCCGTCCTTGGTCTCGACGCACTCGGTGGCCACGCCGGGGCCCATCACCTCGGAGAGCCCGTAGATGTCGACGGCGTGGATGTCCAACCGCTGCTCCATCTCCCGGCGCATGTCCTCGGTCCACGGCTCCGCCCCGAAGATGCCCACCCGCAGCGAGGTGGCGCGCGGGTCGACGCCCTGGCGCTGCATCTCGTCCGCGATGGCGAGCATGTAGCTGGGGGTGACCATGATGACCTCGGGTTCGAAGTCGCGGATCAGCATGACCTGACGTTCGGTCATGCCGCCGGAGACCGGGATGACGGTGCAGCCCAGTTCCTCGGCGCCGTAGTGCGCGCCCAGGCCGCCGGTGAAGAGCCCGTAGCCGTACGCGACGTGCACCCGGTCGCCGGGACGGCCGCCGGAGGCGCGGATCGACCGGGCCATCAGGCGTGCCCAGGTACGCACGTCGGCAAGGGTGTAGCCGACCACTGTCGGGCGGCCGGTGGTGCCGGAGGAGGCGTGCAGACGGGCGACCCGCTCCCGGGGCACGGCGAACATGCCGAACGGGTAGTTGTCCCGCAGCTCCGCCTTGCCGGTGAACGGGAAGCGGGCCAGGTCGTCGAGGTCGCGGCAGTCGTCGGGATGCACCCCGGCCGCGTCGAACGCCCGACGGTAGTGCGGCACGTTGTCGTACGCGTGCCGCAGCGACCAGCGCAGTCGTTCGCGTTGCAGGGCACGCAGCTCGTCGACGCCGGCGCGTTCGATCGGCTCCAGCTCCTCGGGACGAGGGGTGCGGTCCTGCATCGCGTGTCTCCCTTGGCGCGGCGGTCCCGGTGCGGGCTGCGGGTACGGTACGCCGGCCGTCGCCCCGGCTGGTGGCGCGGTCAGCGGCCGGCCGGCAGCCGGTGCAGGGCGTCGACAAGCGGGGCCAGCTCCGGGGTGGCCTCGGCCTGGGTGAGCGCCGCGGTGAGCACCCGGTCGTGGGTGGGGCGGGCCTGGGCGAGCAGCTCGGAGCCGGCCGGGGTCAGCTCGGTGTAGATACCCCGCCGGTCGTCGGCGCAGAGGATGCGGGTGAGCAGGCCCCGCTGCTCCAGTCGGGTGACCAGGCGGGTGGTGGCGCTGCCGGAGAGCGCGGCGGCGCGGGCGAGCTGGCTCATCCGCATGTGCCAGCCGTCCTGCCGGGAGAGCGCGTCGAGCACCGTGTATTCGACGACGGACAGGTGGTGGTCGGCCTGCAACGCCCGTTCCAGGGACGTCTCGATCAGCCCGTGCAGGGCCGCGAGGGTGCGCCAGCCCTGCGCGCGGATCTCGACCGCGTCGTCGGCGATGCCCATGCCGGCCCTCCTCGGGTGTGATCTCGACGGCCCCAGGCTACCACGCTTGCGCCTATATAAAGCGTGTGCAAGTATTTCGTTGCTGGCGCGTGTAGTTGCACGCGCCGCATATCTGCCCCCTCCCCGATGGGAAGACCATGTCCGTACGCCACACGTCCCCGCCGCCCGGCCTGATCGCGCTGGCGATCGGCGCCTTCGGCATCGGGCTCACCGAGTTCGTGATCATGGGACTGCTGCCCGAGGTGGCCGCCGACTTCACGGTCACCGAACCGGTCGCCGGCTGGCTGATCTCCGGCTACGCGCTGAGCGTGGCCGTCGGCGGGGTGGCCCTCACCGCGGCGGTCACCCGACTGCCACGCAAACCGGTGCTCCTGGGCCTGATGGTGCTCTTCATCATCGGCAACCTGCTCTCCGCGGTCGCCGGCGACTACGCCGTGATGATGGCCGGTCGGATCGTCGCGGCGCTCTGCCACGGCGCGTTCTTCGGCATCGGCGCCGTGGTCGCCGCCGGCCTGGTGGCACCGGCCCGCCGGGCGGGCGCCATCGCCATGATGTTCGCCGGCCTGACCATCGCGAACGTGCTCGGCGTGCCCTTCGGCACCTTCCTCGGGCAGCACTTCGGCTGGCGGTCGACGTTCTGGGCGATCACCGCCATCGGGGTGGTCGCGCTGATCGGGCTGGCCCTGCTCATCCCCGCCGGCGACACCGCGAACGCCGACCGGCCGGCCGGTGGGCTGCGCGGTGAGTTGCGGGCCTTCACCCACTCGCAGGTCTGGCTGTCGCTGGTCATCACGGTCCTGGGCTTCGGCGGCATGTTCGGCGCGTTCACCTACATCGCGTACACGCTCACCGAGGTCAGCGGCTTCGCCACCAGCACCGTGCCGTGGCTGCTCGTCCTCTTCGGCGTGGGGCTCTTCGCCGGCAACCTGCTCGGCGGCCGGGCCGCGGACAGGTCGCTGTCGCGCACCCTGGTCACCGTCCTGGCGGTGCTCACCGTGGTGCTCGTCGGGTTCGCGCTCACCGCGTCGAGCCCGGCGCTGACCGTCGTCTCGCTGCTGCTGATGGGCGGGTTCGGGTTCGCCACCGTACCGCCGTTGCAGATGCGGATCATGCACTACGCCAACCAGGCGCCGACCCTGGCGTCCGGGGCGAACATCGCGGCGTTCAACCTCGGCAACGCGCTGGGCGCCTGGATCGGCGGGGTCACCATCGCCGCCGGGCTCGGCTACACCTCGCCGATCTGGGCCGGCGCGGCGCTCACCCTGGCCGGCCTGGGTGTCCTGCTGGCAGCACTGCGGCTGGCCCGCCGCCGGGAGCCGGCGAAGGCCGACGCCGCCCTGGTGGACACGGCGGCCGACGCCGATCGACAGCAGGTACAGGATCGGTTCGACGAGCGCGTTGAGCAGCGGCGTGACCGACCGACGGTAGATC